>JAAOII010000205.1 GCA_015163845.1 Candidatus Portiera sp. | reverse complement strand
ATAACATGGACGGCAATAGCACTGACGATAACATGGACGGCAATAGCACTGACGATAACATGGACGGCAACAGCACTGACGATAACATGGACGGCAATAGCACTGACGATAACATGGACGGCAACAGCACTGACGATAACATGGACGGCAACAGCACTGACGATAACATGGACGGCAATAGCACTGACGATAACATGGACGGCAACAGCACTGACGATAACATGGACGGCAATAGCACTGACGATAACATGGACGGCAATAATAGAACCGGCCCCTATGATGACTATGACCTAGATGGCGTTATAAACCTAATGGACATTGATGACGATGGCGATGGGTTCATAGAAATATCTTCTCCAAATGAATTTGATATTATGCGGTGGGATTTACGTGGATCATCTTTTGCTGGTTCAACTACTGGATGCGGTGGTAATTTAACCTTGTCCGCTGCTTCCTGCACGGGCTATGAATTGATAACCGACATAGACCTGTCATCCTATCTGAATTGGGAACCCATAGGTGCTTGTTCGGATGAAGTATCCTGCCTTAATGATGAAGCATTCAGCGGTGAATTTGAAGGTAATAATCATGTAATAAGCAATGTCCACTTGGAACCACAAAACATTGCTTATGGTTTAGGGCTATTTGGGTCTGTGGCAAACGCCAATCTAAGAAATTTCACATTAGACGGTTTCACCATAGTTCCCATAACAGATGCCCACAATGTCGGAGTAATTGGCGTGGCAAGCAATACAGAAATCAGAAATGTGCAGGTACACAACCTACTAATTGATACAGGGTTTTCTGCTTCTGTCATTGCTAATGTAGGGGGATTGATTGGGAAGGCATCTTGGACAAGCATAGCAAACACTCACTTAAATGGCTCCATATTTGTGGACTATTTCTCAGAGTTCAGTGATAATCAGGTCGGCGGTCTTATTGGTATTTGTAATAATATTATCCTTAATGGGGCAGTCATCCATATCGGCACACTCCATGCCAGAGCCAGTTATATAGGTGGTTTAGCTGGTTCATGTAGCGACTCTCAGATATTAGGAGCTTTTAGCAAGATTAGAGAAATAATCATCCCCGAATATAGACCTGCCTCTTCCAACATTGTCAATAGCATACATGTAGGCGGGCTGATGGGGCTAATTTATGGGGACTCTCGTGTTGATGGCACTTACAGCTATGTGGATGAGTTCAATATAGCATTTAATCTAGTCACTTTTGCAGGTGGTCTAATAGGAACCACTTTTCAATATCCAGAAGTAAGAAATTCTTATGCGGTAACTAACTACTTTAGAAAAGAACAAAGTTCCTTGGGCGGTAATACATTTGGTGGGGTTATTGCGTATAACTACAGCTCGGTTGATACTTATAACTCCTATTGGGATGATAAAACTCAAATTATAATTGAAAATAATTTTGAGTTTAACCGCGAGGGCGAACAGACATCTCTCGCTTTGCAAAATCTCACTAGTTTCCCGATTGGGAGTATCTATAGAGAATGGGGTGGCTTATGGTGTGATCCAAAAACAGCGGCAGTTGTCAAATCAAGTTCCCAGCCCCCCAACTTCATAAGGTTGTGGGACCTGGGTGAAAGTGATGAATATCCAGCACTAAATTGCTTATATCTTAGCCCAAAAGAGCAACGAGAGCTTAACAATAACACCAATCCCAGTAGTGATAGTGGCGATGGCGGTGGCGATGGTGGTGGCGATGGCGGCGGCGATGGCGGCGGCGATGGCGGCGGCGGTGGTGGTGATGGTGGCGGCGGCGGCGATGGTGGCGGCGATGGCGGCGATGGCGGCGGCGATGGCGGCGGCGATGGCGGCGGCGATAACAATGGTCCAGACAGTGACCCTGACCTCGATGGCATTATTAATAGCTTAGATATAGACGATGATGGAGATGGACTCATAGAAATATCTTCTTCCCAAGAATTTGATCTTATACGCTGGGACTTGAGCGGGAGTTCTCTTGCGGGGGTATTCACTGGGTGTGGTACTGATCCTAACCTTGCCGAGGTTGCGTGCATAGGTTATGAATTAGTGAATGATATAAATCTAGTAGAATTCCAAAATTGGGACCCCCTTGGTTCCTGTAGTAATGAAGACGATTGTCCAGTGAGCATGGCATTTAGAGGTGAGTTTGAAGGCAATAACCACTTAATATCTGGAGTACATCTGGAACCACAAAATACTGCCTATGGATTGGGGCTGTTTGGTTCCATAGCAAATGCTGCCATAAGAAATTTAAGGGTATCTTCACTTCAAATTTTACCTATAACAGATGCTTCTCATGTTGGCTTGATCGGTGCAGCAAGTGCTTCAGTTCTCCACAATATTCATGGCAGAGGCATAAGCATTAATACTGGTCAATCTTCTGCATTAGTTGAAGATGTTGGTGGCTTAGTCGGCAAAGCATCTCTCACAACCATCAGCAATAGTTCTATCCGCGGTGGAATAGACATAGGTTTCTTGGCAACAGAATCCGTTACCCAGATTGGCGGTTTGGTCGGCTACTGTAGTCAGAGCACTATTAAGAGTTCCGCCGTTCAAATGGGAGGGATCTTAGCTAGGGCTCATAGTGTTGGCGGTTTATTCGGCACCTGCATTGAATCTCAAATCCTAGGGTCTTATAGCCAAATTGGGACCATGTTTATCTATGGACCAGGTTCTTCTACTGGCACTTGGTACATTGGCGGATTGGGAGCTATTCTTGACGATGATTCGCGTGTTGAGGGAAGTTACAGTCATATATTTTCAATTGAAGTCAACTACAATCCTTTAACTGTCGTAGGAGGATCAATTGGCGCACTCTCTGAAAATGCCATTGCAACCAATTCTTATGCAGTAACTGCAGCTTTCTTCAAGGAGGAAGGCAGTCCTACATATAATATTTATGGTGGTTTTCGCGGTGCACAGGTGACGACCGCTGAAGTGAGCAATTCCTACTGGGATAGTAGATCTACGTTTAATCTTGCCGATAACATTGCAGTAGAATATGGCGAGAAAGAAACCATAGAATTAATATCCCCTATAAATTTCAATTCTGGATTACTTTACCTAGAATGGATTCATATCTGGTGTGACCCGCTGACAGCAAATGTAATCAGCTCAATCACTCGCCCTGCTGGTTATATTAACTTATGGGACTTAGGCACGGTTAATGAATATCCAGCATTGAACTGCTCACCTTTCACCTTAGAGGAACAAAGAGAGAGCACTGATAGAATACTTCTCCAGATGCTGCCCTATTAGTTAAATCAGTTACCTATAAACCAAACACTGAAAAACAAAACGTTGCGCTGGCTGTCGGAATCTAGCCATTCCCATTTGCGACACTCTTTACATTCCCCTCTCCTTACAATACGATCTCCTGCTTGTATTTGGTTTATATCAAATTCGCGTTTATCCTTTAATACTCCGCAATTAGTGCATTTTTTGCTATACTCTTCCTCAAGCTCCTTGCCTTTATCCTAGCCGCCTTTTAATACCATGATAATCTCTTATTCGCATATTCAACATACTCAGCGTTTATCTCACTACCGATATAATACCTGCCGTTAAGTTTACATACTTTTGCCGTGGTACCTGATCCCATAAATGGGTCATAAACTATATCTTCCTTTTCGCTCCAAGAAATCAAATGGTCTTCAACTAATTTTTCAGGATATATAGCTGGATGATTAAATGCTATCTCATCTTTAGTGCTATGTCCTCGCCCCACATTATATTCCCAAACATTTGTCCTGCGACCATACTCACCATAACCTCCACGAGAGTGATTAAATAAAGTTCCATCATGAAGCCGCTTTGTGCCATTATCTCCTTTCCTGCTATCCTTATTTTTGCGATCACAGATTAAACTAATTGTTTTAGGTTTGCCTTTGCTTAATACGAACATATATTCAAAAGTTTGCCAATAACTTTGATTATTACCGCAGGCACCCCTTGGTTTTTTGAGGTATATCATGGTATCAAATAAATTAAATCCTACCTCCTTAAAATATAGAGCTTGCTGAAATGATGTTCCGCTTTCATCCCAATTTTTAGTTTGATCTCCAATCACCCAAACAACAACTCCTCCTTCTTTCATAACCCGGCACAGTTCTTTCGCGATTGCCTTAAACTGGATATTACTATTCCCCTTATAGCTTCTCATGTCATCATATGGAGGTGACGTAATTGTCATATCCACAAAATTAGATGGCATTGAAGCCATTGTGTCCAAGCAATCCTCTGTATAGATTTTATTAACTTCTATGCTTGACTGATGAGATAAATCTAAAGCTGGTATTCCCATATTTTGACTTGCACCACAATTTATCATGCTATTATTATAGGACACTTCCAGCAAATTTTATAATTTATAAGTACCCAGACATCATGTCATGGTTATGAAAGTGACGGATACTCTGCTTGTACTATTAGGACTAATTTATAAGTAGCTATTAGTTTTCTTCTAATGGACTTGCCTTCCTAATTGCTTGACAAAAATCTCTTGCTATAATCGACAAGAGCTTCCCCTTCATATTATCTCGATTAAACTGCCCCAAACTTTGAACTTCTGTTGGGGCAAATAATTATTCATTAGCGAGCTTGATTTCGTCTACGCCAAATACACGACATTGAAGTCCATCATTTTCTTCCTTTCCTGGAATTGGCCAGCTACATAAAAATTTAGATGATGCACAGCTACCAGAATAGTAATTTACAGTCATAACGGGTCCTCCTTCTTTTTTCTCAACTTTATCCCCTATTTTAAATTTTAGAATAGGAACAAGATCCTTGGTTTCAAATACTCCGCATTTCATTTCACTCCCCTCATAATAACTGCAAACAGCTTGTTTACCATCTTTACTTATGCGTATTATACGAAGTATAGGTCCTTCCCCTTTTTCTGTGACACTAGATCCAACTCTAAAGTTTCTTTTAGTTTCATTCATAATAAATACTCTTTTTTTAATAAAATAATTTCAATAACTATATGATAATAAATACCATATAACTGCAGATTAGCATAAAAGATTTTTCATGACAATACAAACTGCATTTTTTAATTAACCGGGATAAAACTTGCGCTTAGGAGTTGATATATAGAAAATCATCCCCATATATAAAGTGTGAATAAAATTAAAATATCCATAGCGTTTGATGCCAATATCATCAGCCATGCTGAGTCAACTCCCAGAGAATCTGATACTGATGATATGGAAATGCTGAAAAGTACATCCACAGAACTATTGAAAGATTTGCGGGAGTTGGTACAATCTACGCAGGGCTTAAGGTTAGTAATTTCTGATACCGCTTTTGATGAAATTTCTGACGGTAATGCAGAAAAAGCCAAAAATCGCATAAAACTCACACAGGATATGGAGATATTAAAAGATGTTCCAGAAATTGAAAAACTTGCTGGTTTGTTTATGGATGAAGGAGTGTTTAGGCCCAAAGCAGGTAATGATGCTATGATTTTGGCAAACGCAGTATTTTATGGGATGGACTATCTTGTTACTTGGAATATGAAAGACCTAGCTAACGAGAGGAATAAGCGAGACATCAAAAGAATAATTCAGCCACTGAGTTATGATCTGCCTAGATTATGCACTGGAGATGATTTTTTAGATGATTATATAGAACTTATTGGACGTAGATTGAATGAACACCAGGTAGGTGATAAAGGAATGTTGTATAATATTGACACTATGACATCTACGAAAGCTATGAAGTCCACGGAAACCGCGAAACCTAAGTATAGATTGCTTGATGGTAAACCTTGGGATAAGAAGAGCAAAAAAGAAAAACGGGAATGGATAGAGGTCGTTGAAAGCTCTGAAGTGATGATAGAATCTCGGCGGTGGCGGGCGAAGAAAGATGAAGAAAGGCGTAAGGATCCTAAAAAATATTGGGAGGATAGAGAGGCATTGAGAAAAAAATGGAAGGCGCAAGGTGTGAAATTTGCCCCAGTTCCTCCTACACCTCCGTGGATAAAAAAATTATTGAAGGCACACAGAGAAAAATTAGCTGCAAGAGAAGCCGCCAAGAAAAAAACTCAAGAAAAATAAGCTCTAAGCTTCGCTAAATGGATACTATGAAAAATATGGAGCGTAAAGAAGAAACTATTGTCGAAGAATGCCGGCGGATACGTGATCAGCTGGACGCAGAAGAGGCAAAGGACCCTGAAAAGTATTGGGCGAAGTTGTATAAGTTAAGAGAACAACTGAAGGCAGAAGGAGTCGAGTTTATAACTAAACCCTTCCCTTCCCCCTCAAAAAAAGTAGAAGCACTTTTGGAAAAGCATAGAAAAGAGTTAGATGCAAAGAGAGAGTTAAAGGCAGAGAGCTAGAGAGAGCTCGCCTTGCAAAACAAATCTACACACAGCTAAAGCACAAGTAGTTCAAGAAGAACCCCGCATCTAACTAGATCCCCGCTAGATTAAGAGGGGCTTATATTTGCCTTTTGTCTCTTATCCCCTAGCTTTTAAGGATTGGCTTTTACCTTTT
>JAAOII010000204.1 GCA_015163845.1 Candidatus Portiera sp. | reverse complement strand
TTTGCAACACGTGGATCAGTAAAGTCGGGTGAGGCAATGTCAATAAATTCTAATTTTTGCAATTTATCTTGTTTCTGCAGCCACGACATTTTTTTACAACACAAAGAACAAGCACCATCATAGTAGATGGTTAACTTATCGTTGTTAGCTTCTTTCACCCAAAGATTACTAGCTGTTATATGCAAGTCATGATATCCACTTTATGATACGAATCATTGTAGATATAATTACCAACCATCCTCGGTATTTAATGTTTTACGATTGACTTAAGGTATTAAGGCAGCAGGTGCTTGATAGCGTCCCTCTCTTCCATCAGCTCTTGCTCAGTTGCCTTCATCATCTCTTGGCTAAAATCATTAATATCTAAGCCCTCTATTATAGAGACCTTGCCGGAGTTTAACTTAACTGGATAGGAATAGAACAGGTCGCTGTCTATACCATAGGCACCACCATGCACAGCCATGCTCAGCCATTCATCAGATGCAGAGGCGATATCAGAACTACCACATAAGTGCCAATCACGCATTGCTTCTAAAGCGGCATTAGCAGCACTGGCAGCACTGGAAGAACCACGTGTCTTAATAATGGCAGCTCCTCTTTGTTGAACATTAGGAATCATCACTTCTTTATACCAACCAGAATCCACCAAGTCCAAGGCATTCTTGCCGTTTACTTGACAATGATGAATATCAGGATATTGAGTAGCTGAGTGATTACCCCATACAATAATTTGTTTAACTTTCTCAATTGCTGTGTCTGTCTGTAAAGAAATTTGGGCAGCTGTTCTGTTATGATCCAAACGTGTCATAGCAGAAAAGTTAGTGCTGGATAGCTTAGGTGCATTATGTAAGGCAATCAACGCATTGGTATTAGCTGGGTTACCCACCACCAAAACCTTAACTCCTGATGAAGCACTATCGCTCAAGGCCTTGCCTTGGGCTTCAAATATCTTAGCGTTTGCCTCTAATAAGTCCTTACGTTCCATGCCTGGTCCACGTGGCATGGCTCCAACCATAAATACAAAATCGACATCAGCGAATGCCACATTAGGATCATCAGTACAGGATATCTTATTCAATGCGGTGAAAGCACAATCTTCCAACTCCATTTGCAGTCCTTCAATAACTGGTAATGCTGGACTTCTCTCAAGCATGTTTAAGTTTAACTTGACACCTTTGCCTAATAAGGCACCTGACGCAATTCTAAAAAGCAAGGCATAGCCAATTTGCCCGCCAGCTCCTGTCAGTGCTACATTATAAATTTTATTCATATCAATATTATACCCCTAATTAGGCGATGAAGACGCTATGGGCAATTAGCCCTAGATAAGCACAATAGATGCCAAGTAAAAGCACCCCGCCTTTCTTGTGTAATGTCCTCTCTCCTCGCCAAGCAAAACCTATGAAGATTAATATGCTAGTCAAGCCAATCAAGAAGGCACCATCACGGTATAAGTCCGTCCAACTAATATGCAGTGGTTGGAATAGATAGGCAATCGGTAATACCAGCAAAACATTAAAGATATTGGAACCAAGTAAATTCCCTATGATTATATCTGTTTCTTTTTTGAGAGCTAATTGTAAAGTAACTACCATCTCTGGTAAAGATGTACCAAAAGCCAAGATTACCAATGAAACCACCTGTTCAGACACTCCTACCTCATAGGCGAAAGCACCGGCATTGTATACTGTCAATTCACCACCATAGCCCACCATGCCAAACCCCAGTAAAGTCAATAAAGTTACTAGGTATGGGTTACGTGGTGTAACTTTGTTAGGTGATGATGCTGGAGGGCTTGTCGTCAGCAGCAGATACATGCAATAGCCAAATAATGCTAAAGATATTAATGCTTCATAGGGCATAAGATTCATATCTGAGGCAAAAATTGTCACAGATAAAACCGATAATCCTAAGAAAATAAAAGATACTTTTGTGTCTTTAGCACGCATTACCAGAGGCACAGATGAGACGCAGGCAGCTAATCCTAAAACTAACCCTATATTCAATAAGTTTGAACCTATTGCATTACCATAGGCAATCAAAGGGGTCTCATTGATAACAGCGAAAATAGAGACCACCACCTCTGGGAGAGATGTGCCAAAGCCCAAAATAACAGCTCCCAATATAAATGGAGGGATGTTATATCTTGTAGCAAGATATTGAACTTGGCGAATTAATAATTCTGCACCTCCAACCAATATTCCAATACCTACGCCAAGAAGTATAAGTGAGTTTACTAGAGATGAGAACATTTTTATTTAGTGTTCTAGTGTGTTAGAACACAATTATTGTATTGAATTTCAATAGATCAAAAGATCAGCTATTAACTGATCTTTTAATGCATCAAATTTTAAGACCCCTAAAGATTAGTTAGAGATAATTTCTGCCCAGTTTTTATCACCAGTTGCAATGTAATTATCTATATCTTCATTGAACCTTTTTCCAGTTTTCTTATTGTAATTTAGATAAAGTTTACCTTCTTTGATAGTGTATATCTTGGGATCTATTTTTACTTTCTTGCCAGAATCACCCATTGCAAAAGCACACCAGCCATTATACTGAGGAGCATACTTAGTTGGCTCATTTTTGAATAGCTCAAGATTTGCCGCAGAAGCAAATATCCAAGTAGCACCTTTATATTCAGTACTAAAGGATTTATCTCCCTTAACCGCCTCATTCTGAGTGAAATAAGCAACTGTATCATAGCCCTTTATGGCTATACCACGAGTTTGATACACTGACTCTGCAGCATTGGCAGAGAAAGCAAAAGAACCCAATAACATTACTATTAATGGTTTAACAAATATTTTTTTCATACCCTTATCTTATACTATTTTATTCTTTGCAGAATACTATATAATTAAATAATGATACAACGCAAAAAAGCTAGAGCTAAAAATCTAATCTATAAGTTTGCCACTAAACGCAAAGGAATTTTACCTGGACTACTGACAACTGGCTCGCTTTTTGTTAGTTTTTATAGCATCATCTCAGCAATCAATGATGACTATGTCACTGCCTCATTGATGATTATCTTAGCTGCTTTCTTGGATGCTTTTGATGGTAGAGTGGCTCGCTTTATCAATAGCTGTAGCAACTTTGGCGAACATTATGATTCTTTGGCAGATGTCATTGCTTTTGGTGCAACTCCTGCAATTCTCATATATATCTATGCTGATGCTCATGGCGGTGGGCAGTGGGGCAATCTTGGCATAAGTATTGCCTTTGTTTATATGGCCTGTTGTTGTGTGCGTCTGGCAAGGTTTGCAAGCAATGGCGATGAAGGTGCTACGGACTTCAAAGGCATGCCAAGTCCAACAGCCGGTGGATTTGTTGCCGCAGCAATATGGGTATTGGAAATTCACCAAGCAGATCCTACATTTACTCTTTATTTCTCATGGCTTATTTGCCTAGTAAGTGGTTTACTAATGGTAAGTAATCTATCTTTTATCAGTGGTAGAAGATTCATAATATTCACTAATCGTAAAATATCAGTGAATACTATTATCGGTATTCTCTACTTCGCTGTATTAGCTACTAATCCAGCGGAAGTTCTATTTCTGTCTGGATGCATCTATATTCTATCTGCCTTAGCCAGTAGCGTCAAAAAAACTTAAATCATATGATTTTCAACTCAAACAAATCTAGGCAAGAACAGCAAAAAGAACATAAACGTCTTGCTGGTTTGGCAGCTGCTAAGGCCTTAGCAGAATTGCCTTTGGAAGATATGGTGCTGGGTATAGGCACTGGCTCCACACTTGACATACTAATCCAGAATATCCCCGAAAATATTAAGAGTCGCCTGCGTAAACCAGTTGCAGTTAGCTCTCAAGCAAGCAAGAAAATACTTGATGAATATAACATCTCTTATGAGAGTGATACCAATCTTATCAATGGGATTGATCTATACTTAGATGGTGCAGACGAGGTAGATGACTATGGCAGGATGATAAAGGGCGGTGGTGGTGCCTTAACTGGTGAAAAAATATTGGCAGCCCAAGCGAAAGAGTTCTGGTGTTTGGTGGATCAAAGCAAGTTAGTCAAATTACTCGGAGAATTCCCAGTAGCAGTGGAAGTCACCCAAATGGCGCGTAGTTTAATATCAAGAGAAATACTCAAAATAGGTGGCAACCCTGAATACCGCATCGGCTTTGTTTCCGACTATGGTAATCCAATAGTTGATGTTCATGGTTTAGATTTGACCAACCCATCTAAGATGGAAACTACTCTTAATAATCTGCCCGGCTGCCTAACTAATGGAATATTTGCCCGCAATCGTGCTACTAAAATATTTTGGGGTGGAGTTGATGATGTCAGTGGCGAAGCGGCAGCAAAACAAATTATCCCAAAATAATTATGGATTTAGTTAGCTATTGCTAACTAGGTAAATAAGATAATCTAGGCCTTGCGAATTCCAAAGATATAGCCAAAAGCTAAGGTAGATAGGTTAGTTA
>JAAOII010000203.1 GCA_015163845.1 Candidatus Portiera sp. | reverse complement strand
CAAAATCTGCCACTATTAATACTTTGAATATATGAACATCAAAAACAAATTATCCTATATGAGCCGACTTAGACCAGATACTTCTTGGTTACTGCCGAGTATTATTTGTGCTGGCTTCGTTGCTCTTTATATACTTATCATTCATTTTGAACACCAACATTACTTGGATGATACTTGGTCTGTAACTCAGTCCTATTATTATCTAAAGTTTGGTAAAGAGTTTGATTATCTGGCTGGTTATTCAGATCTACACTTAGCCCATTTTGCTAAGACCTATGCTTTTGTCTATGGAGCCTGGGCAGAATTATTTGGCTGGGGACGCATAGCTCATCAGGTTCTTTCGGCAATCTTGGCCTGGTTGGGTGTTTTATTGTGGGCTAAAACATTTATACAACTTGGTGCCTCAAGAGCTATGGCTGTAAGTTTTGCTATAATTCTACCCTTATCAGTCGCCTTTATTTTCTCAGCAACTAGGACAAGAGGCGACTCCTTGGTATTCTTGTTGGGAGCATTGGCGGTGTGGTTGGCGGTGAATAGATATTGGTTTTGGGCAACCTTAGTGGTATTAATTGCTATTGAGACCCATCCATCTGGGATCATTTATTGTTTTTATGTGACAGGTATCTGGTTAATCACCAATAATCTAAATCAACTTGACGTTTATAAGCGAACTGCCCTACAAGTCCTGCCTGCTGTATTATTGGGGATAGGATATTACTTGATATTACATTATGATAATTTAGATACTATTGTATCAACAATCTCTGGATCATCATATGGTGGTTTTTGGAATGATTTATCTCTGAAAACATATTTTTGGGATAGTGGTAGATATCGGCGTCACATGTTGGAGTTCTTTCTTTTCGTTTTATCTTATATTATAGTGCTATGGTCTATAGGGCCTAACCGAGACAAAAAGACGCTACTATGGAAATTTATAATTCTCTGTCCAGCTATGATATTATTAGCTGACTTGATGATTGCACGTGGGAGTGATTTTTATGCGATACATTTTTATCCGCCCCTAATAATCTTGTCAATATATGCTTGGTCAAAAATCAAGTTCCCAGTTTATCTTTTTCCGTTGCTTGTGTCTTTATATATGTTGCCCCAATATGGCTATTGGGTTTACAAGAACGCGAATTTCTATTTCCCTGGTTATATTGATAAGGTGCGTGAGCATAGTAAAGGAATAGAGCCAGGTGTTATTCTCGGCAATTATGCTCACTGGTTTGCTTTTAATAACAAGAAAAATGCGCGTAAGTTTGTCGTAGAAGAACATGCATACCTATTTGACAAGATAGATGGAAAGTATATTTTATGGGTTAATGACTACGACAGGAATAATTTTATCAATGTCGGAGCAACAAAAAAACTAGAAAAGCTTAAGAAGGCATTGAGTGTTTGTCCAAAGGAGGAGTTTTCCTCGTTTGATTATGGCGGGCATCATGTGCGGTTTGAGGGCTATGATTGCCGAGGGGTAAAATTAGCTCTATAAGAATAGCTCATTGATATAATATATCAAAAATAAGGGAATAAATTTTATTGAGCTGTAATATGAGACCTAGCAAGGTGGTGCTAGGATATTGTGGTAAAATGAGGGGATAATGAATGCAGACACAAAAAAATCTAAACATAAATTGAATCTTGCCCGCATAGTTCCACTAGGTTTGCTGGTAATTGGTTTTTCACTTTTCTTTTACTTTGATGGGGTCTCTTACATAGGCCTGGATAGATTGAAGGAACAAAGAGACAATCTAACATCTTTGGTGGAGCGGCTGGGTATATTTGCCCCAATTCTTTATGGGGTGTTTTATGCCGTAGTTGTGGCATTTTCCTTGCCCTTAGGTTCAATAATGACTCTCACAGCTGGCTTCTTATTTGGCATAGTCGTCGGCACTACCAGTGTGGTCTTGGGAGCCACCATTGGAGCAAGTTTGTTGTTCATAGCAATTCAGATGGGTTTTGGTAAATCACTGGGCAGAGGAAAGGAAGGTGGCAGCTCTGGTTGGATGACAAAGATGCAAGCAGGATTTAAACGTAATGCTTTTAGCTATCTATTAGTATTGCGTCTTGTGCCAGTATTTCCTTTTGCTTTGGTGAATATAGCTGCTGCCCTAGTCGGTATGCCCTTATCCACTTATTTCTTCGGCACTTTGTTTGGCATCATTCCCGGGACTTTTGTTTATATTCTGATAGGCAATGGTTTGGGTGCAATTTTTGATGCTGGAGGAACTCCTAACTTAAGTATAATTTTTGAGCCACAAATAATTGCCCCTATTTTGGGTTTGGCGGGCTTAGTGCTTTTACAAGTGGCTTACCGCTATGTGCAAGATAAGAAGAAGTCCCAAGTAAGTGGCTCAGGTAAAGCTAAACCAGCATCAGCAAAAAAGAAGCTAGTGGCAAAGCCAACAAGATCATCCAAGACACCGTCTGTGCCTACTAAAAAGCCAAGAAGCCCACGCAAGACAACTAGATAGCTCCCACCACAACTAATGAATATAAAAACAGATATAGCAGTAATAGGTGGTGGCTCTGGCGGCTTAACTATAGCAGCTGGTGCATCTCAAATGGGCGCTAAAGTAGTTCTTGTTGAGAAGGCAAAAATGGGTGGAGATTGTCTCAACTATGGTTGTGTTCCCTCAAAAGCATTATTGGCTGCATCGCATCAGGCGAGGGCTGCTAATCCAAAATTTGGTGTATCTCATGATCAGACCAAGGTGGACTATGCCAAAGTTAATCAACATGTTCAAGATGTTATAGCTGCCATAGCCCCGAATGATTCAGTGGAGAGGTTCACTGAATTAGGAGTGAAAGTTATTCAAGGCAGAGCGGAGTTTAGTAGCCGCAATTCCATAGAGGTTGGTGATGACACCATCACTGCAAAATATTTTGTCATAGCTACAGGATCATCTCCTATGGTGCCGCCGATTGCTGGTCTTGATGGCTGCCCTTATTTCACCAATGAAACAATTTTTGATAACAAAGAATTACCCAAGCATCTGCTAATAATTGGTGGAGGTCCTATAGGAATGGAGATGGCTCAGGCACACCGTGTTTTGGGAGCTAAAGTTACTGTGGTTGATTTGGGACCAATTTTACCGCGTGATGACCCTTCCATAGTTAAAATAGTTCGCCAGCAATTTGTTGATGACGGGGTGGAGTTCTGTGAAAAGGTGAAGATTGACAAAGTGAGCAAGTCAGGAGAAGGTATAGTTATGACTATAACCGATGAGCAGGGCAAACAACAACAATTATCAGCTAGTCACTTGTTAGTTGCTGCTGGAAGAATTGCCAACATCAATGATTTATGCTTGGAGAAGGCCGACGTTGCATTTCATAAGAGGGGCATCACCACCAACCAGCGTTTACAGACCAGCAATAAAAAAATCTATGCCATTGGCGATGTGGCAAGCCCTTACCAATTCACTCATGTGGCTGCCTACCATGCTGGGATAGTCATTCGCAATATTTTGTTTAAGATGCCAGCTAAAGTGGATTACAAAGCATTACCTTGGGTAACTTACACTACACCCGAAATAGCTCACTGTGGTCTAACGCAACAAGAAGCATTAGATAAATATGGTGAGAAGAATATACGCCGCCTGGATTGGTCCTTTCAAGAAAACGATCGGGCTCAAGCAGAGTTAGCTACTGAAGGTTTGGTTAAAGCATTGGTGCATAAGAATGGCAAGATACTTGGAGTAGATATAGTGGGGATGAATGCAGGAGAAATAGTGCAGACCTGGGCATTGGCTATGTCTAATGATCTTAAAATTGGTGCTATGGCAGGATATATATCACCCTACCCCACTCTTGGAGAAGTTAGCAAAAGAGTGGCAGGCAGTTTTTATACTGACAAATTATTTAAGAATCCTCGCCTTAAGGCAATTGTGCGTTTATTAATGAAGTTTTAAAAAATGCAGTAGCATGCAAAATTAATTATGCAATTTTTGCTATTAGTTTTTTTTAATCCTCCCTTTTAAAATATCCATCTTTCAATCCTCCCTTTTAATATCCCGGGACCCGCTCCAATAAAATTTTCTAATAATATATCTTAGGAGCTTAGTTTAATCTACCTTCTGGTGGTGACTCAATCACTAGTTTTTTCTTCAATTCCTGTTCTTTTTGATTAGCTCCTGCTTGTTGTTCAGAGTTTTTTCTATTATCATACAGAGCGTTGAAATTAATTTGAGCTAGGTGCATTGGTGGCATACCACCTTTAAGTAAAAGATTATCTAAGGTTTCTCGAGCATAAGGGAATAAAGTATTAGGGCAGGTAATTCCTAAGGTACGTGATATTTCTTCCGTTGTCAAGTTTTTTATCAGGAAAGAACCACATTGAGTAATCTCTACTATGAAGGCAATTTTGCTGTTATTTTTAGCAGTGATATCCACTTTCAAAGAACTTTCATAAACCCCCTCTCCAATCTCACGAGAACTGATGTTTATGTGAGCATCCACTTTGGGACGCCATTCCTTGCCGAAAATATGTGGTGCATTGGGCACTTCAAGAGAGATGTCGCGCACATAGATTTTCTGCAAGTTGATTACTTTTTGATTGGTGGCTGGGGCTGATTTTTTACTGACTTTATTCATAATAATATATACATTATACTTAACTATTGGAGTTCATGCGATTCATTAGAATTCCGACATCCTTATCTCCACGTCCGCAAATATTTATAACTGCAATTTGATCTTTGGACATTTGCGGAATGATTTCTCGCGCTTTGGCTAAGGCATGTGATGGCTCTAATGCTGGGATGATACCTTCTAAACGAGCACAAAACTTAAACGCCTCAACTGCCTCTTCATCACCGGCTGATAAATACTCCACCCTACCACTCTTGTGGAGATGGGCATGTTCGGGACCTATGCCAGGATAGTCCAGACCAGCCGATATACAGGCCGCCTCTTTTATTTGTCCCCATTGATCTTGCAGATAATAGCTCTTACTGCCATGCAAGACACCAACTTCTCCTTTAGCAATGGCTGCTGCTGTCTCATCAGTATCCACTCCTGAGCCAGCTGCTTCAACCGCCACTAACCGCACCTGAGGGTCTTCTATGAAATCATAAAAGATGCCCATTGCATTGGAGCCGCCGCCAACACAAGCAATGATTAAGTCGGGGAGCTGCTCTTTCTTTCCTTCCATTTCTTGTAGCTGTGAACGCAACTCCTGCCCAATAATCTTTTGAAAATCACGCACCATTGTTGGATAAGGGTGAGGACCAGCAGTTGAACCAATAACATAGAAGGTGTCATGGACATTGGTTGTCCAATCTCTGAGTGCCTCATTCATCGCGTCTTTCAAAGATGAGCTTCCTTCATCTACTGCTCGCACCTCAGCACCCAATAACTTCATTCTGAAAACATTGGGCTGTTGCCGCTCAATATCTTTGGCACCCATATATACGATACAAGGTAGTTTGAATAACGCACAGCAAGTTGCAGTGGCAACACCATGT
>JAAOII010000202.1 GCA_015163845.1 Candidatus Portiera sp. | reverse complement strand
AGGAGAGTTATCCTAGAGGATATAAACCTCCAAAACCTAACCCGTAAAGGCAAGCACAAGAGAGGACTTAATCGTTCTCTGTTGGATTCTTGTCTGGGTGAGATTAGACAAAAGTTGGAATACAAAAGTGCAGCAGTGCATAAGCTAGACAAGTTCTATCCAAGTAGTAAACTTTGTAATGTTTGTGGTCATAAAAATCAACTACTAAAGTTGAGTGATAGACAATGGAGTTGTATTATATGTACTACTCAGCATGACAGAGACATTAATGCTGCAAAAAATATTCTGAATAAGTGGTTGGAGGACAACCCCATTTATATATTTTGGCGAGGGGTCGTAAGACCTCGCATCATCCAAGCTCCCCCCGCATATTTATGGTGGGACTCCTTATTGGTGCGAGGCAACCCCGTTGAAGCAAGAAGTTTCCAATAATTGAATTGTTGGGAGTGTCCTATATTATATACTATTATGGATAACATCAATAATCCAGTAAACAAACATAGGATACATTAAGCAGAATTACTAGATAGATAACTAATATGAATAACCGAGCAGATAAAACTTCTAAAACAAAAAAGCCGAGCAATGATACTAGAGCTACTAGATATGTGGCATTGCTACGTGGCATTAATATTGGTGGCAGAAATCTAATGGCAATGCCCAAGCTGCAGAGTAGTTTTGAAAAGGCCGGAATGCAGGATGTTAGCACTTATATAAACACTGGTAATGTCCTTTTTCGTAAGGCTAAATTATCCCCCTCCGCAATTGTTGCTAAATTGGAAGAGGCAATCCGCCAGGACTTTGCTTTGGATATTAAAGTATTACTCCGTTGCTATGGTGACTTCAAATCCCTTATGGACTTTTTGCCAGTCGGGTGGGCAAATAATTCAGATATGAAGTGTGATGTTATGTTTCTATGGGAGGGTATTGATGATCCAGCTATTTTGGCTGATCTGGTAAAAGATGATAAGCAGGTGATAACTTCTACATCTGGGAAACGCCCTACAAAAAAAGGAGAGGAACATTTACATTATGTGCCAGGTGCAGTAATATGGCAGGTGAATCGCAATAAAATATCTAAATGCCATTCCTTACAAAAACTTGCAAGTAATAAACTCTATAAGAAGATGACGGTGCGTAATATTAATACGATTCGTAAACTCTATGAGCTAATGGGGAATACTCTATAAATCTAGCAGAATACTGCCTGGATTCTCTAAGAAATCTATGATGCTGACCAGGAACTGCACTGCTGTTTTACCGTCAATCATTCTATGATCATAGGTGAGTGCCAGATACATCATTGGCAGAATTTCTAATTTACCTTTAACAACCATAGCTCTTTCTTGAATCTTATGCATGCCGAGTATGGCGGTTTGTGGTGGATTGATTATAGGAGTGGATACTAATGAACCGAAAACCCCGCCATTGGATATGGTGAAGGTGCCTCCTTGCAATTCTTCCAAAGTAAGCTTGCCATCTTGTGCCTTGTTAGCATAGCCAGCTATTTGATTTTCAATGTCGGCTAAGCCCATTAACTGAGTGTCGCGTAAAATTGGTACAACCAAACCCCGCGGGGATGAAACAGCTATACCGATATCTGCATAGTTATGATAAACAATGTTATTATCTTCTATGTATGAATTGACTTCTGGATATTTAGCCAATGCCATTACCGAGGCCTTAACAAAAAATGACATGAAGCCCAATTTCGCACCATGCTTGGTAACAAAAGCGTCTTTATATTTGGAACGCAAGTCCATTACTGGCTGCATATTAACCTCATTAAAGGTAGTTAGGGAAGCAGTCGTTTGTTGAGAGTTAACCAACCTATTAGCTAAACTGTTGCGTAACCTCGTCATGGGGACGCGTTTCTCTGTTCTTGCTGCTGATTTTTGATTGGTTTTGGATTGTTGCCCACTACTGAAGTTTAAAACATCTTCTTTGGTAACCATTTCACCGGCTCCAGCTAGATCATTCAAGTTAACACCTTTTTCTGAAGCCAACCGACGAGTAGCCGGACCTGCCTTAACTTTAGATGTTGCAGGAGTAGCTCCATTTGCTGCGCCTAATGATTCAGCAACTGCTTTTGGTTCAGCTGTAGTTTTAGTTTCACTAGTCGCAGATGAAGATTTACCTTCCTTAAAACTGCCTATAACTTGTTGAGCAAGAACAACGTCTCCTTCATTCGCTGCTACTTTAGTTAAGGTGCCAGCTTGAGGTGCTGGCACCTCAACTATTACCTTATCTGTTTCTATTTCAACCAAAATTTCATCCCGATTAAAGCTGTCGCCAACTTTTTTATGCCAGGTGGTGATGACTCCATCTTCAACTGACTCGGGGAAAGTAGGTACTTTTATATCCATTGTAATTCTCCTATGAGTTTAAAATTTAATTATTCCTTAAGTGTGAAAGCATTTTCAATCAACGCAGATTGTAATTTATTATGCAGAGCCATGTAGCCAGGTGCTGGAGAAGCCGCGGAAGTCCGACCAGCAAATAATAGTTTTGATTTGGGCAGAGAGCCCTTGTGGACTATCTCCAAATGATGTTTGCTACTATACCATGCCCCTTGATTCATTGGCTCTTCTTGGCACCAAACAAAGTATTTCGCATTCTTATATACCGATAGTTCCTTGTCTAAGTTCCCATGAGGGAAAGGATATAGCTGCTCTATACGCAATATAACAGTATCTTTGATCCCATGCTCTTGTCTGTATGCAGATAATTCATAATATACTTTGCCACTACATAGAATAACCCGATTAACTGATTTGGTATCTATAGATTCATCTACTTCGGGTATTATTGGCATGAATTGACCTTTGGCGAGATCATCTATCATGGTGGAAGCAATCTTCTTACGTAATAAACTTTTCGGCATCATTACAACTAAGGGCTTGCGTAAAGGTCTGACAACTTGTCTTCTAAGCATGTGGAACATCTGCCCAGCCGTAGATGGGATGCATACTTGCATGTTATTGTCAGCACAGAGTTGGAGGAATCTCTCTAAACGTGCTGATGAATGTTCTGGTCCTTGCCCTTCATAGCCATGAGGCAATAATAACCCTAAACCACAAAGACGTTGCCATTTGGTCTCACCACTGGATAAAAATTGATCTATGACAACTTGGGCTCCGTTAGCAAAATCACCAAATTGTCCCTCCCACAATACTAGTGCTTGCGGATTGGTGGCGGCATAGCCATATTCAAATGCCATCGCTGCTTCTTCCGATAAGAAGGAATCAAATATTTGAAAATTAGCATTGGCATTAGGCAGGTTCTTAAGCGGGCAATAGCTATTGCCATTAGTTTGATTATGCACAACCGCTTGTCTGTGTGAAAAAGTTCCTCGCCGTGAATCCTGACCACTCATACGCACAGCATGCCCTTTAGTGATCAATGAACTATATGCCAATAATTCGGCATAGCCCCAATCTACTGGTCTCTCTCCATTCAGCATTGCTAGGCGATCAGAAAAGACCTTTTGGACTTGACGATGAGCATCAAAGTCATCGGGTAATTGCAATATCTGCTTCCCAAGTTTTTTTAGTTCTTTAATATCCATTGAAGTGTCGCAAGTATCCGACCACTCTTGTCCCAGATAGGGCGTCCAATCAACATGCAATTCAGTGTTTGAAGTGGTTACCAAACTTCTAGATACATGATCGCCTTTATCCAGATGATCGCGATAATCTGTCTTCATCGCGACATAGTCATCCTCACTCAGAAGTCCAGAGTTTATTAGTTGGTTAGCATAAATATCTGTAACCGATTGATGTTTCCTAATTTCATCATACATCATCGGTTGAGTTATAGCTGGTTCATCTGCTTCATTATGCCCATGGCGTCTATAGCAGATAAGATCAATAACTACATCAGTATGATACTTCATTCTATATTCTAAAGCCATTTGCGTGGCAAAAATAACCGCATCAGGATTCTCACCATTTACATGGAATATTGGCACTTCTAAAATCTTTGCTACGTCACTAGAATATTCAGTGGAACGTGCATCACCTATGTCACTAACAGTAAAACCAATTTGATTGTTTATAATTATGTGGATCGTTCCGCCGGTCTTAAATCCCTTGAGTTTAGACATCTGCAAGGTTTCCATAACTACTCCTTGACCAGAGAAAGATGCATCACCATGAATGACAATGGGAATAACCTTATCGCCAGTTTTATCATTCCGTCTATCCTGACGTGCTCTAACTGAACCCTCTGCAACGGGTGAAACAATTTCTAAATGAGATGGATTGAAAGCCAAAGCAAGATGCACATGACCGCCAGGGGTGTCCAGATTGGACGAAAATCCTTGATGATATTTGACATCGCCAAACGAATTTTCATCTAGTGTATATTTGCCTTCAAACTCATCAAACAATGAAGCAGGATTCTTGCCTAATATGTTAACTAGAACATTTAACCTCCCTCTATGGGCCATGGCTATGACTATTTCTTTGATATCTAAAGATCCAGAATATTGCACTAATTCATCCATCACCGGTATCAATGCCTCGCTACCCTCAAGCCCAAACCTTTTGGTGCCAGGATACTTGCTTGCCAAAGACGCCTCTAAACCACTAGCAGCAACTAACCTTTCAAGAATCTTTAGCTGTTTATCTTGCAGGGTCTCTGCATAAGTAGCTTGGCATTCTAATTTATTAATTAGCCATTTCTTTTTTTCTCTTTCACTTATATACATGAACTCGGTTGCTAAGGGACCACAATAAGTGCGTCCCAAATAATCTATGGCTTGTCTGAGCGTCATCTTATCAATCCCGAATCCCATCAATTTAGTAGGAAACTCTGCATCCATGTCATTTTCAGAAAGACCATAGGTCTCTAATGATAGTTCGTCAGTATTGGAACGTGACTTACATTGAAGAGGATTAATCTTAGAGTTTTTGTGACCGTATATTCTATAGGCATTGACCAAAGCATCAAACCCTTGACGTTTGGTCTCATTAGAAAAGGTGTTCCCGCTAGTAGGTGATGAGCTAGCAACGTCTGTTGTCATGCCCAGAGCATTGAGATCATTTATGAAGGCAGCATAGGATAATTCAGGAGCCGAATTGCTTTTGTGTGAGCTAGCATTGCCATTTAGTTTTTGTGAAGAAGGCAATGAACTAAAAAATGAATCCCACTCGGCCTTAGGATTCAACTCATTGTCAGCAACTTTATTACCACTAGAAGATTGTAAATAGTCCCCGTAAATACTCTCTAAATAATTTAGGTTGCCAGCTGCTAAATGAGATATATCTTTTGGTGGAATTGATTTTTTAGTGACCTTGTTAGGCGGTTGAGATGCCTTTTGTTTAGGCATAGTTTTAGGTGAGTTTATAGCTGACATTTCACCTGAACTCGCTTTTTTATTTGTCACTGTCCTCGGCTTTGGCATATCTAGTTATTATAGGACATTCCAAGCTATTAGTAACTTGTATCTTTAAATCCACTCAATGAACGCACATATCCATCCTCTAGGGTAACCACAAAAGAATGAACTAACTTGCGCGATGCATAAGACCAAATCCATTTTTCGCCTTCAGCATAACGTTCAATAACATAGGGTTCTCCTAAAATATTCTTTACATCTTGTTCTGCCATGCCAACATGGACTTCCGCCACTCTATCTATGGGATACTCTACTCCGCTAATAGAGGAACAACTGGCAATAAACATTAGGCCTGCCGCTACTAAAAAATACCGAGTGATGTTTCTAATTAGCATGTTCAAGTCCTTTTTTAGAATTGGGTTTAAGCACTCTGCTCGAGCATCATCTTCTTGATATTACCAATTGCTTTGGTTGGGTTAAGCCCTTTTGGGCATACATCCACACAATTCATAATACCACGACATCTAAACACACTATAAGGATCTTCCAAATCCTTGAGACGTTCTTTGGTAGCAGTGTCACGACTATCAGCTAAAAATCTATAGGATTGGAGTAATCCAGCAGGCCCCACGAATTTATCAGGATTCCACCAAAAGGATGGGCAAGAAGTTGAACAGCAGGCACAAAGGATGCACTCATAAAGACCGTCAAGCTTCTCGCGATCTTCAGGCGACTGCAATCTTTCAGTTCCTGTAGTCGGCTCGTCATTTATTAGATATGGCTTTACCTTCTCATATTGTTTGTAGAAAAGTTCCATATCAACTATTAAGTCGCGAATTACTGGTAAACCAGGTAATGGACGCAATGATAATTTGTTGCTTTTAACCGCTTGAGATAAAGGCGTAGTACATGCCAGAGCATTCTTACCATTAATACTCATACCATCCGAACCACATACACCTTCTCGACAAGAGCGGCGAAAAGCCAAAGATGGTATTTTCTGTTCCTTAACTAGATGTAGGACATCCAAAACCATTATATCCTTATCTTTAGGTATATCTATTTCCACTTTCTCCATATAGGGCTTAGCATTAACTTCTGGCTGATACCTGTAAACTTCTACTTGTAGCATAATCTCTTGTTATTTATAGTTTAATATTAGTAGGTGCGAATTTGTGGTTTGAAAGTATCCATGGTCCGTGGCTTCATATTAACCTTTCTCTTGGATATTTTGGGCTTATTGTTGAAGTAAATGGAGTGAACTAACCACTTTTCATCATCACGTTCTGGGAAATCCTCACGTGAATGAGCACCACGACTTTCAGTGCGTTGGTTAGCGGATTTGGCAGTAGCAAGAGCCACTTCAAAAAGATTGTCTAACTCTAATGCTTCCAAATATGCGGTATTAAAGACCTTACTTTTATCTTCAACAAAACACTCATTGTCTAATCTTTCTCGTAAGTCATTGAGACGTGTCACGCCTTCTTCCATGTCATCACCACGACGAAACACCCCAAAATGCTTCTGCATAATTTCTTGCAGGTCAGCACGTAGCGAATGAGGATGCTCTCCCCTACTGCTATCATCCCATTTTCTTAAGCGTTCACATGCTTTGTCAATATCATCACTAGATGGATCGATTCCGCCATCACTAGCATTCAATGAAGAGGATATAAACTGCCCAGCAGAACGTCCAAAAACAACCAAGTCCAGAAGTGAATTACCTCCTAATCTATTTGCTCCATGCACAGAAACACATGCAGTTTCGCCAACAGCATAGAGACCTGGAATGATCTCGTCCTTGTCACCATTAACTGTCAAGGCCTGTCCATGGATGTTAGTAGGAATACCTCCCATCATATAGTGGCAGGTAGGAATAACTGGGACTGGGGTAGTTGCTGGGTCAACATGGGCAAAGGTTTTTGATAATTCAATGATCCCAGGTAAGCGACTTTGAAGGGTATCAGCCCCTAAATGATCAAGCTTTAGGTAAACATGATCTTTCTTATCGCCGACTCCTCTACCTTCATTTATCTCAATCATCATTGAACGTGCCACTACATCTCTGCCAGCTAGGTCCTTAGCATTTGGTGCATAACGTTCCATAAATCTCTCGCCATCGCCATTAAGTAAGTAGCCACCCTCACCACGACAGCCCTCAGTTACTAATACACCGGCTCCATAAATCCCTGTTGGATGAAACTGCCACATTTCTATGTCCTGAACTGGATAACCAGATCTTAAAGCCATGGCGACTCCATCACCAGTATTAATGTGAGCATTAGTTGTTGATTGAAAGATACGTCCAGCCCCACCAGTTGCCAGAACCAATGCTCGACTTCTAATAAAAACTCTCTGTCCTGTCTCAATACAAATTGCTATGACTCCACCAATTCCTCCTTTAGCATCTTTAACTAATTCAACAGCAAACCACTCGTTGAGGAAGGTTGTGCCATGTTTGATATTATTTTGGAATAGGGTATGTAGAAGTGCATGACCAGTGCGATCAGCTGCTGCACAAGTGCGGGCGGCTTGGCCACCTTTTCCATAGTCCTTGGACTGTCCGCCGAAGGGACGTTGATAAATTCTGCCATTTTCATTGCGTGAAAAAGGCAAGCCCATATGTTCAAGTTCAAATACTGTCTGAGGACCTTCACTACACATATATTCAATGGCATCTTGGTCACCGATATAGTCAGACCCTTTGACTGTATCATACATGTGCCAACGCCAATCATCATTTGGATCATCACTGGCAATGGCACAGGTAATCCCACCTTGAGCTGAAACCGTATGAGAGCGAGTCGGATAGACCTTGCTGATTACTGCCGTTTTGAGACCTGATTTGGATAGTTCCAAGGAAGTGCGTAGCCCTGAACCACCACCGCCTATAATCAATGCATCAAAATGTTCTTTGTGGATATTTCCCATTATAAATTCTATAACTTCTATAACTTCTATAACTTCTATAAACTGAAAACGATTAAGCCAACCCAAATCAATATAGCCAATACAAACAATAATAGTAGTGACTGTAGCAATAACCTTAAAACTAATGGCTTTATATAGTCGGTAATAATCGTCCAGATACCAATCCATAAATGTCCTAAGAGTGCAAGTAATGCAATCAAGGTGAAAATCTTCATAGGCAATGATGAAAAATATCCATACCATAAGTCATAAGTCATAGTGATTGCTAGATAGGAATGCCATGCATAAAAACCAACAACATAAAGGACAAAGCCAAGTAGAACAACAGCCGATAACCGCTGGACTAACCAATCAGTTAAGCCATTGCGAGTGAAATTAGTTGAGCTCATAAAGAAATATTATATAAATATTAATAGATACAGCAGTCCGCCAGAAAACAAAAATGACACGATAATAGCTCCCCAAGATAATCTAGAAGCAGTGGATAGATGTTCTCCCCAACCCAAATCCATGAATAAATGCTTAATCCCAGCTAGAGCATGAAACCACAAACAACTTAAGTAGAACCATACAGATAATTTCACTGGTAGGATGTCCAACCAAGTGATTACAATTTGGAAGCCAGTTGCACTATGTAAAGATGTATGCCACATGATTATGGCGGGAATTAGTCCAACTGCTAAGAATACTCCGCTAACTCTATGAAATATTGATACTATGGCTGTTATTGGGAACTTGAAGTCCGTCAAGCTTAAATATACAGGTCTTGTAGGGTTACCGTTTACAGTTTTTTCCGAGTTACTCATTACTAAGTATTATACCACATTGGCAAATATTATATAAAAATGTTTTATGTGAGCCCCAGTTCCTCGGGTAATCCGGCTAATGAAGCGTTTGACATTATTAGAATTATATTATCCGCGGAGGTGATAGCAAGTAAATCTCTGGCTAGGTCTTGGCTATTGGTGTATAGGCCTCTACCTGAGTTGGTGTATTCTTGGAGTAATTGGTCATCCCAGCTTAATTCATTAGGGGCAAACCAGAAGACCTCATCCGCATTGGCTGTGGCTGCTAAGAGTTTATTACCATGTACGCCAAGTCGCATGGAGTTGGAAGCCAGTTGCACTATGGCAATCAATTTGAGATTGCTATGTTTGTGCCTTATTGCATTGACTGTCCCTTTTATTGCAGTGGGGTGATGGGCAAAATCACTGATAACCTCTGCACCTTGAACCTCACCAATCTTTTCTAAACGCCTTGCCACTCCTTGAAACCCACTCGCCGCTTTGGTTAGTGAATCAGATGAAACCCCACCAATAATTGCGGCAGATGAGGCAAATAGTAAATTCATTGCATTATGCCGTCCAGCTAAATTCCAAGTTAGTTCGGCTTCCACTTTATCATCACGCTTGATAATTACTTTTGAGTCATCAGTTATTGCCGACCAAGTGGCGGAATTGTTAATATTGGATGATTCTGTTCCACTGCTCTTCAAGGTTTTTATGCTTGTTTCTATCCCTGCCTCTAACTCATCTGCGGCTGAGATCCCTAGTATCTGTTGGTAATTGCTATGGGGTTCTAGGTTCAAACACCTTAATATGGACTCATTGTCATGAGGATAGAGTATCTGAGTGGTGGAGGGTAATGACCTTAATAGGTAGCGCAACTGGGTTTCTATTGCCTGCAGGTCGGGGAAAATATCAGCATGGTCATATTCTAAATTATTGATGAGCAATATATCCGGTTGGTAATGGACAAACTTGGATCTTTTATCAAAGAATGCTGTGTCATATTCATCTGCTTCAATGATGAACTCTGTCGCACTACCTAAACGAGCTGGTAAAGGAAAATCCTTTGCCACACCAGCTATCAAATAGCCCACATCACGTCCATCCTCAACAAACATTTTTGTCAATAAAGCGGTGGTTGTGGTTTTGCCGTGGGTGCCAGCAACGGCAATGACTTTGCGTTGCCTAAGTATATTTTCGACAAGCCATTGGGGGGCTGATGCATAGGGGCGTTTTTCTCTGAGAATAAGTTCCATTGCCGGGATACCTCGTCTTATGGCATTGCCAA
Organism: Candidatus Portiera sp.; assembly: GCA_015163845.1. GTDB lineage: Bacteria > Pseudomonadota > Gammaproteobacteria > CBDBNL01 > JAAOII01 > JAAOII01. The sequence goes on along the minus strand of JAAOII010000202.1, from coordinate 2,310 downwards.
CCAAGTATATGTCAGCAGTTGGTAAATCCTGTTCGGCATAGCCGTTAATGATATCAATCCCGGCCTTGTCAAGCAAGTCGTCCATTGGTGGATAAACATTTTGATCCATCCCTGCAACTTGATATCCCATGTCGCGACAGATTAGGGCAATCCCTGCCATGAAAGTTCCGCAAATCCCTAAGATACAAATTTTCATAGATTATTAAAAACTAATATTATGCAATTATGCAATTATGCACGGTTATCTAAGATGTAAACTATTTAGAACTATTCTTTTTAAGATGGAGGGTCTTAAGAACTCCATCTAATTCATCTGCTGAATGATAGTGAATTACCATTCTGCCCATGCCGTTTTTCTTGTGATTGAATACGACTCTAACACCAAGTTTATCACTGATCTCATTTTGTAGAGAGGTAATATTAGGATCGGCTGCCACACTTTGTCTTTTTGTTTGCTTCTTTAATAGGTTTTGAACTAGCTTCTCAACTTCACGAACGCTCAAGTCCTCTCTCACTGCTTCCTCAGCTGCCCTAACCTGATCACGCCCCATAAGAGATAATAGAACTTTAGCATGACCTATGTCCAGTTTCCCAGCCAACATGAAATCCTTGACATCTTGTTCTAACTTAAGTAAACGTAGCATATTAGCAACCATGGCACGGGATTTGCCCAAGATATCAGCGAGCTGCTGCTGAGTATAATTATGACGTGCACGCAATTCTTCCATGGCAACTGCCTGCTCATAAGCATTAAGGTCTTCACGTTGTATATTCTCTATCAATGCCAAAGCCGCTGAACTTTCATCTGTGATATCTCTCACTATGGCTGGGATATTATGCAAATCGGCTTTGATGGAAGCACGCCAACGTCTCTCGCCAGCTATGAGTTCATACTCGTCAACTGTGCCTTGGCGTGGACGAACTATGATTGGCTGCATCAGACCTTGTTCTTTAATGGATACAGCGAGTTCTTGGATTGATTCTGGTTTAAATGTTTTGCGGGGTTGTGATGGGTTGGGTATTATTTTGTCCAGAGAAAGTTCTATCACATTATCTCTGACGAGATCCCGCTTATCACTGGCAACATCTTGACCCAATATGGCAGCTAAGTCCTTCCCTAGTGCTTTGTTTTTAGTACTCATTTGCCTTCATGTCTGCGAATAAACTCTCCAGCCAATGCCAAGTAGGTCTTGGAACCGCTGGATTTAGCATCATAGATTATGATAGGCAGACCATAGCTTGGTGCCTCCGCCAAACGAACATTGCGAGGAATAATCACATTATAGACCTTGGAGGAAAAGACCTCCAATAGCTGATTGGATACCTCGCGTGCCAAGCGGTTACGTTTGTCAAACATAGTTCTAACCAAGCCCTCTATTTCTAACTTGGGATTAACTGTATTGCGGATTCCATCAACTGTATTCCTAAGATCAGCAAGCCCACGCAATGCCAAGTATTCGCATTGTACAGGCACTATTAATCCATCGGCAGCAGTCATGGCATTTACTGTCATAATGTTTAATGCTGGGGGACAATCTATGAAAATATAATCGTATAAGTGGCTAATAGGTTGTAAAGCCCTCTTCAGATAAAAGTGCTTATCTTTTTTGCTCTGCAAGAATACTTCAGCAGCTGTGACATCGCGACTAGATGGCAACAAATCATACAGGGCTTTGGTCTGGCGGATTATGGCCTGCTGGGCGTCCTTCTTACCAACTAAAACATCATAAGTATTAGGTGATACATCATTTGGTTCAATACCACTACTCATAGTAGCATTTGCCTGAGCATCCAGATCTACAACTAATACCTTCCTACGGGCAGCACTTAAACTGGCGGCAAGATTTACACAGGTGGTCGTCTTGGCAACCCCACCTTTTTGATTGGTTAGAGCAACTATGTGTGCTAAAGATTTACGTGATTTCTTGGCTAATATCATAGGTATATTTTATAGTATATTCTTAATAATGTTTTATAATAGGTATTATGCGTGTAAATACTAAATCTTCTAATCAATACCCATGGTATGTAAAGCCCTTCTTCTCTAGGCAAAAGAAAAAGTATGGTCAAGTTCTTATACCTGGGATGTTATGGGGTAGAGTCCCTAAATTATTCATAGCGGTTGCTTGCTTGTACGGGGTCTTGGATAGACGTAAATCACCAGTCAAACCTGTATTACGTTCTCTAATAACTGTTAGGGTATCGCAAATAAATTGGTGCCGTTTTTGCGTGGATATTAATTCAGCAACTTTGGCAAAACGCAGTGGGTCTACAGAGAAAGTTGAGTCCTTGGATAATTGGCGTGATTCT
>JAAOII010000201.1 GCA_015163845.1 Candidatus Portiera sp. | reverse complement strand
TAATGCATCTGTCACGTCTATTCTAAAGCTAATATTACATCTATATCCCTGGATCAAATCTATACGCCCAATGACAGGTGGTTGAATATCATATTTGACCGCATGTGATGAAGCCATATTACCCGCATTATCCTCATTACATAGCGAATTAGTATCACACACAACAACTTGAATATTATTTATGTCTTGTCGTAAATCAACTTCACATAAAAAAGATTCACCCTGTGGAACAATATCATACAATGCTGGTATAGGCACTTGACTGGAAGCTACCGCGCAATAGCTATTATTGTAATCTATGTTTTGTTGTGCATGCACTTTACCGATATTAAACTTAAAATCAAATTTTTGATCTTTTGTCACGTCTTGTGACTCCACACTAATAGTTGGTGCATCATTGATCATAACGACAGGGAAAGAATAAGTGGCTTGGTTTCCTAAAGTATCTGTTGCAACAATGGAGAGTGTGTGGGCACCAGAACTATAATTTGCGCTATCTATTGTTGTTAAATGCATATTACCCTGAACATGCTTTATGGCAGGTGCGTCTTGCCCGAGCAGCATAAGATTTTCTACCGATGTAAGATCTGTTGCTTGCAAAGTTATATTATGAATGCCAGATAGAGTTTTGCGGGACAGCCACAAAACCTTAGGTGCCTCGCTGTCCAGTAATAATTGTTCACCTTCGTCAGGGAATACTTTAGTGTCTATGATGGCATTCATAGAATCTGCCATTTTATAAATCACCGCTCTATTTTGTCTGATCTTATTATTGGCATTGCTATCATAGAACTTCAAAGTTGCTCTTGGCAAATCAAACTTATAAGTTGCAGGAGTCAGTGGCTTGGAATAAAGATTCTGCCCAATGAATATTCTGCCGTTAAGTCCTCTGCCATCGAGCATACCATCTTGATAGATATCGCTGTAGAAATGCTGAACCATATATATGGAATTAATAGGACTATAGGCAACAGTCCCTATTTCTGCATGACTGGCTAGATCATAACTATGCTGACTAATTCCAGCATTTAATATTCCCAAGAGCATGCCATCATCCATTGGGATGGAGGCATCATTATTGCTTACTAAGGTGGGATCTTTATAATCAACATATCTTGGATCAAACCCAATATATGCAGTTATAAACTCATTCGCCGCCATATGTGCTTTGGCAAGAGAGTTATCTGTTTGTTCTATGAGATAACAGAATAGACCAGTATGTATTGAACTAAGAGCGCTGATGATTGTGGGTTTAAGAGAATCATTTATGCCAACTTTTCCTAAGGCATACAAGGACTGCCCTGGTAACAGGGGAACTGTTATTCCACTTGCTTCCTCCACATAAGACCCACCAGTCAAACGTAAAAGAATGAATTCCGCATCGGCATTAAAAGTTATGTTGTAATTGCCTTGCGCATTAGATTTTCCTTCACCCACCACCGACAAAGAATTATATGCGCAGTGATTGTTTTCTGGAGTTACTGCATAAGCAGTAATATCGGCATTATTTATTAATCCAAGAGCGGCCTCTCCCGTAACATACTTAGTAACAGGTTGGACCTTTATTTGGGGTGATGCCAAATTAGATGCACCGCACCCTGACAACAATAGCAAGAATAACACTATGATTGTATGCTGGAGTATTAATCTAGTTTTCTCTATTACTCCCTGCAATCCTTCTTGCTTAAATCCCTCTCCCTGTAATCCTCCTTTTTCAGATCCCTCTTTTTCAAATCCTCCTTTTACAGATCCCCCGGCTTGGGTGAAACCCCATTTGTTAATGTTTTGCATGAGCTCAATAACCTCTTTATTATGCTATATTTTAATTTATGCATTAATTTTTTTTAAGGTCGGGCAAGCCCGTATTTGGAATTATAAATGATAATGAATTATTAAGTCAAGTGTTTTAAGCCACAAAGTTAAGAATTTATGATTTTTGTTGAAATAATTTTTGCACAGATGATTATTCACCTTGTCAATTAAGTGTAGGATATTTTGATAAGAGTTCTCTTATCAACGGATATATTTTAAGTGGACCTAATCCTTCTGTTCTTCTATTGCGATAGCTCTGGCGCCAGAAGTGATGCTAACAACACCGCTACGCGCCATCTCTAATATACGCGAATTATCTAAGGTCTCAAGAAAAGCATTCAACTTAGAAGAGCGACCAAATACTTCAATGATGTAAGTGGACGGAGTTGTATCAATTACCCGTCCGCCAAATATTTCTACCAGTCGCCATATCTCAGAGCGGTATTCGCCTTGTGCGCGGACCTTAATCAGTAGAACTTCTCTTTCAACATGTTCGGTTTCAGATAGTTCCAAGACCTTGTATACCGGTACGATCTTATTAAGCTGTTTAGCAATTTGCTCTATGACATCTGCTGATGCATCAGTTGTCAAGGTTAGCCGCGACAAGCTATTATCTGCCGTGGGTGCCACAGTTAAACTTTCAATATTATAACCTCGTTGAGAAAACAAACCAACTACGCGCGATAAAGCACCTGCCTCGTTTTCTACTAGTGCCCCTATAATATGTTTTTTATTACCTTTAGTGCTCATAATGGTGTCTGCTTATTCTTGGTAATCCATAGATCATTAATTGCCTTTCCTGCAATATGCATGGGATATACATGCTCTTCCTTGTCAACATAAATGTCTAAGAAAACCAAATCATTTTTATATTCGGTTAAGCATTTCTGAATGGCGGCCACATGAATGCTCTTAAACTGCTGCTGAATTTTGATAATATCATCTATATTTGCCACCTGTTTAACATCTT
>JAAOII010000200.1 GCA_015163845.1 Candidatus Portiera sp. | reverse complement strand
TCTTATTAATTGTGTGCCAATTTAGTGCACTAACATTACTTTAACCAATTTAGCATCAGAGGCCGTCAGTAGCTTCTGACTACGTAGATGTCTCTTCTGCTTAGTGGACTTGCAGCTAAAATTATGACTGGTGAACGACTGGCGATGTTTATAACCATTAGCGGTCTTTTTGAACCTTTTCGCTGCACCACGAACTGTTTTTATCTTAGGCATTTTATTATATTGCTTATTTACTTAATTTGTATATCAAACTATGCTTTATTATAGCAAATAATAATGCATTAATGAAGTTTTATTTTACTTAATTGATTATTTTCTCTTGGTATAGGCGAGAACCACACCAATGGTGCTAATTTGGAAGCCGCCATTCTCTACAATCCCATCTGGATTTTTTAGATCAACAGCATTTGTTTGCAGGGCATTGAAGCCAACGGAGAAGCCCGACTTATAAGTGTGAACATAGCCCAAGTTAATCCCTATTGGTGTGCCTTGGACAGTGGGGGATGGGTTGCTCTTAACATTAACACCAATATCTCTGGCATTGTCGTGGTCATAAAAAAATGTAATAGTTCCAGAAGAAATGCTATTGATGGGGACTGCTCCTACACCTACATAGAAGCCAGATGGGGTATGATAGCGATAGCCGAGATAAAGAGACCGAACATCCATTGATGATTCTGTTGTCTTTACACCTCTAATTGTCCTAGAGTTTCCACGGCCCAAAGTATGGAAATCCAAAGCTAAAGAATGCTGACGGGCATTGCCACCGAACCAGTCAAAAGTGAATGAACTCCCGCTCCTTTGTTGTGGTTCTCCTAATTTGGGGAATATTTGCTGGGAACCTTTTATTAGTAGTGCTGTACCAATAATGCCACCGACTCTGTAGCGGTTATTAGAGTTAACTGGTTCAGCTTTATTTGCCTCAGTTTTATGTGAAGAAGCATTTGCTGTGTAGGAATATCCTAAGATCGTCCAAGCAGCCACTATGCAGATAAGCATCTTGGTCAATTTTGTAAGTAATTTATGTTTCATAGTTATAGTTATAGTTATAGTATATAAAAAAAACACAACTTTTTAATTAACTTATATGCCCTATTTGGCGATCTAAAGATTAGGATATACCTTGTATGATACCCGCCTATATGATACCCGCCTATATGCTATCCCCCTTGTATGATGAGAGATACTAAGATGTAAGTATTATCAGGTTTTTGCTGCGACTTCTTTATTTGCTGCGACTTCTTTAGCTTTTATATTTCCTAGCTTTGCTGCGACTTCTTTATTTGCTGCGACTTCTTTATTTGCTGCGACTTCTTTGTTTGCTGCGACTTCTTTGTTTGCTGCGACTTCTTTATTTGCTGTGGTTTCTTTGTTTGCTGCGACTTCTTTGTTTGCTGCGACTTCTTTATTTGCTGCGACCTCTTTATTTGCTGCGACTTCTTTTTTTGGCGAGGCCTCTTTGTTTTCTGTATTCCCGGTCTTTTTCTTTGGTAGGGGCTTAAATACTGCGATTAGTAGCTTTCCTTCCAATTTGCTTTTTTGTTCTATATCAGCGATATCAGTCAAGTCCTTTTCTATTCTACGTAGCATTTCATAGCCGCGTTCTTTATAAACGATTTCCCGCCCTCTAAAACGAATGGTGACCTTGACCCGATCTCCAGCATCTAAAAACTTGACTAAACGTTTGGTCTTGACATCATAGTCGCCCTTTTCCGTATCAGGGCGAAACTTGACCTCCTTCACACTGGTGCGTTTGACGTGCTTTTTAGTACTGCCTAACTGCTTTTTCTTTTCAAAGACGCGTTTCTTGAAGTCCAATATTTTGCAT
>JAAOII010000199.1 GCA_015163845.1 Candidatus Portiera sp. | reverse complement strand
CCAGTTTGACATAAATATAATCTAATATCATATCTTAACGGAAGATAGAATAGATGAAGGCAGTTGGAGCAGTTTCTTAGTATTACTATCAACACATACTACTTGGGTATAGGCGGAGCATAATAATGCCGAGTCACTGGTCCTTATAACCTGTTGCTTAAAACTTGCAGCATATTTATGTAGCTCAATAATACTCGCATCTGCTTGTAATTCATCGTCCAAGAAGGCCGGTGAATGAAATGATATATCCATTTTTCTTACCAGAAAGATCTGATTCTTCTCAAGCATATAGTTACGTTCCAATCCATAATGTCCGATAAAATCAGTGCGAGCCCTTTCCATATACTTTAGATAGTTGGCATGATAAACAACACCACCAGCATCAGTATCTTCCAAATATACCTTGAGTTTTACTTTACTAATCATATTTCCATTATATCCATTAGCTAATAGGAGATATTAGGTGTATTAAATCTATTGGGTGTATTGAATTTATGGTGTGTCTGAAATGGCTCGCCTGTATCAATGACCATAGAGTGTCAATTTCCAGTTCAATTTCTTTGCTAGCCCATCTACTCTTGCAACTAAATGCCATTCACCTAGAGGATTCTCACCTAAATGCTTAGATGCTCCAAAAGTAAATGACGATGTAAATGCAGAACAAGCATCTGTCGGCTGGTAAACTCTTATCAATGGACTATCAAAAGGAGGGATTCTATTTACACACTGATGGGGCACAGCAAAGGTGCTATTTATACCACTGGGAGAAGTTAGCACTAAATGCAAGTCACCAAAATTAGCAATTTGCTGGCCGCTCTCAACTTTAACCTGAACATATTCTATGAAGTTAATCTGTGTGTTTGATGCATTAACTATTACTACAGAGGATGAGTTAGAATCTGAATTGAAACTAGAGTTTGAGTTTTTTACTAAGTTATCCTTCGCAGTTGGTAAGGGTTGCCACTCTTGGGCTAATTTCACTGCAGCGGCGGCATCTACTATGCCAAAGCCATAATCCTCACTATAGGTATAATTAGTTTCTTGATTATAATATGTATTCGTTCCTGTAATAAAACCAGCAACTCCATCTGGTTGGCGAGCACTCTCTGCCAAAATAAGTTTAACGTCACGCCAAGTTAATTGTGGATTGGCAGTTCGCATCAAAGCAATTACACCACTTACCAGAGGTGCCGCAGCCGAAGTCCCAGTGAGATGCCTATGATAGGATAATAGAGATTCTCTAGTGTTATTATCATCTAGGAGATGATCCCAAGGAATGGTTATATTATTTCTTGGACTTATAGGAATTGGTGGAGTTGTTGGTATATTACACGCTTCTATATTAAGTAATGGCGAACCAAAATTAAAGGCATATCTAGATACTCGGCAGCCCCCACTATTGCCTGGTCTAATCAATGTCCTCGCACCTTGATTAAAGCCCACTCTACCACTTAGATCCAAAGTGGGTAAACCTAGATTATTCCAAGTCCCAGCAGAACTGAGATGACCATTATCCTCTAGATCAGCTTTATCTTGGACTCTTAAACGACCAGAACTGGAATAGCCACATAACCATAAATTAGTTCCTGCTTCAGAGTAAGTGCTGACATTATGATCAACACCAACTGCACAAACAACTATTATTCCTGGGTGGCTCAACATTCCTGAGTAGCTACTACGATCACCAGAATTAGCTATTTCAGTTCCTTGATTTCTTTCTATGGAGTTATACTGATTACGGCGGCTATTGCCAGCTGAGAAAACATAGCTAATACCCTTGCCACCAAAGCCCAGCTTTAGACCTTTGTCAATTAATCCTGGAAATAATGAGCGGAAAAAATCACTTAATCTAGTAACACTACTTGATCCCCAGCTATTACTAACAATGGCCGTCTCAGCAAGACGGTGAGTAAAGACATTTTCTAATATGCTGGGACCAAAGCCCTTAATAATTAAGTTTGAGCCCCAGACCTTGGCTTTATAGGCAACACCCTTGGTGCCAATTTTGTTGTTCCCTTTTGCCGCGATAACTCCAGCCACTGAAGTACCATGTGCCTGTAACCCAAAATATTGCAAACAATTTATTGGATAAGGATTATGCCTATGGGGATGACCAACTGGAACAAATGGGTTAATACTAGCATTAATTTCTGATGCATCTAATATGTTTAGATCCTCATGGTCAATCTGCACAGCATTATCTACCACTCCTACCTGAATATCTACTTGGTTAGTGTTAGTGCTATCATAGTTTACATAGTCCATTAATTCCCAAGCACCCGTAACATTTGCATAGTCCTCTCTTAGATACCACTGGTATTCCTCTAAGGGGTCAGGACCTATTCTGTTAGCATAAGATGGGACATCTAAACGACAAGGGCTATAGGTAACCCCGCCAAACTCATTTGGGTTGGTCATATTGCTTGGTATGACTGGGTTGGTCATATTGCTTGGTATGACTGGGTTGGTCATATTGCTTGGTATGACTGGGTCGGTCATATTGCTTGGCATGACTGGGTCGGTCATATTGCTTGGCATGACTGGGCCGGTCATATTGCTTGGTATGACTGGGTCGGTCATATTGCTTGGTATGACTGGGTTGGTCATATTGCTTGGTATGACTGGGTTGGTCATATTGCTTGGTATGACTGGGTTGGTCATATTGCTTGGTATGACTGGGTCGGTCATATTGCTTAGTATCACTGTGTCGGTTAT
>JAAOII010000198.1 GCA_015163845.1 Candidatus Portiera sp. | reverse complement strand
AAGATTCTACCCCAAGGGAATGCCGTTGACGCGAGAAAATACTGCCGATATAGAACAGGTAATTGATAAAATAAATAGAAGACCTAGAAAGAGATATAATTATCGCTCTCCTTATCAGGTCTTTCAATCTAAAACAGGAGCACAATTATGCTAAACTTAAAAAACAAACCGTTGCGCTGGCTGTCGGAATCTAGCATGTTCTATAATATCACTATGAATACATATCAACAAAAGATTAATCGCTTGGCTGCTTTGCCAAGAATACCCTTGGATGATATCTTCGTCTGTGGCCTAGAAAGAGAAACCATGCGGGTGGATGCACAAGGAGTTATTGCTGATACACAACATCCAGAAAAGTTAGGGCTGGCTCTCACGAATAAATACATTACCACTGATTTTGCAGAGTCATTGATTGAACTGGTAACTCCACCTTTTAATAATACCAATGATATGATCGGCTTTAGCAAGTCGCTACACAGCTTTATAGCCACCAATCTTGGTGGAGAATATCTATGGCCAGCATCTATGCCGCCTATATTGCCTGATCCAGAAAACTTCAACATAGCCACTTATGGTAAGTCCCACCAAGGGCAATTAAGACATATCTACAGACGCGGTTTAAGTATCCGCTATGGCAGACGTATGCAAGCAATTGCTGGGGTACATTTTAATCTTTCTCTGGGGGCTAAGTTCCAAGAATACTATAACGAGATCCAGGGGGATAATATTAAAGGGGATAATATTAAAGGGGGTAGCATTAAAGGGAATAATACTCAAGAGGACAGGATTGCCGCGGATGCAAAAAACAATTATCATAACCCTCTTTGTCGCAATACTATCTATCTCAATATTCTACGTAACTATATCCGCAAGAGCTGGCTAATCAACTATCTGTTTGGTAGTTCACCTATTGTAGACAAAAGTTTTTTACAGGGACAGGATGTCCCGTCTTTTCTAAAGAAATTTGGTAAGAGTAGTTACTACAATGATAAATCAACTTGTCTGAGAATGGGGCGGCTGGGCTATAACAACCGCAAACAGGTTGAGCTTAATGTATGTTTCAACAAAATTGAAGAATACATAAGCACCATAAAAAAATTGACGGCTAAATCAGACGAGCAGTATGCTACTTTAGGAATCAAAGACGCCCAAGGTGAGTATCAGCAACTAAATACCAACCTGCTCCAGATAGAAAATGAATACTATGCTCCCATAAGACCTAAAGCAGTGAGAAGACATGACCAGAAGACCTTAGATGTCTTGATGGAAAATGGAACTGAATATCTTGAGATCAGAAACTTGGACATTGATCCATTTTCTCCATGGGGCATAGATGAGGATTGTATTAGATTTATGCAGTTATTTTTACTCTATCTGTCATTGGAGCCGAGCCCATCAATTAGTCGTGAAGAATGTCAGTCCATTCGCAAACTTGAAGATGTTATAGTAATGACGAATCTTGACTCTGATAGAGATTATGATTTTATTGGCAATAATGTCTTGAATATATCCGATAGTGCCAGTAGCGTATTAGCGGAGATGCAACCCTTAGCTGAATACCTAGATAGTTGTCCCACTAGTAGCAAAGGGGGCTTTAGCTACACTGATGCCTTAGCTAAACAGAAAGATGTGATTGACAATGACGAGCTATTACCAGCTAAACGCCAACTTAAATTCCTCAAAGATCTAACTGGTGGCGGAGGTCGAGGAAGCACGGGAAACCTAGCAAGCGGTGATGAATATTTGGGCGGTGACTTCTCCGAGGGGATGAATAATTTGGCACAGCAGCATCTACATACTTACCAAGAACATATTAAAACAGACGAGTATAAAAAGTTTGCACCAGACATTGAGGAGCAAGTTGCTAGGTCTATAAAGGAAGAGCAAGAAATATTAGCACAACAAAAATCTGACAAGCCCATGGGCGAGGTAATTACCGAGTATCTTGGGTAATTGATTAATTGGCTAATCGCATTAATCATCTTAATCATTGCCAAGTTTTAACTAGCTTTATCTCATCTAATTATTTCAATGATATTAACCGCATTAGTAGAATTAGTGGCATTAATAGCAAAGTATTTGCATATTCGGTAATGAGACGCTTAAAAGGTGCCTTTATATTAATCATCTTATTTATTATCATAAATGGTATATTAGGTGGCTGTGCTAGTGTGCAATATAAGCCACCAGCAACTCAGCAAGTCCAAGTGGACTTTGGGTATCTATCAAATCAAGATAATGCTTGGGCAATGATTGGTAAAGTTAGCTATCAAGACGGCAAGAACTCAGCAATCGTAAATATTGACTGGCAACAAATATCTGCAAATCACTATGCCATTAGGATATTCAATTCGCTTGGAGGTGACATCATAAGAATTACTCAGCAGGATGGCAATACCAAGATAAGAATGAGGGGCGAGGATATACTCAACCCAGATAATCTTGCTGAATCAATTGAAGAGGAAATTGGCTATTATGTCCCTTTGGAGCAGCTAATTTTTTGGATTAAGGGGCAAGCGAGTGGTGATGATGAATTTACTGCCACCTATGACAAGACAGGGTCAATGCTGCTACAACTGCAGCAAAATGGATGGCAAATAGATTATAAGAGGTTTGAGAAAGGTGTTGCGAGACGCATAACTGCAACGCGAAATGAATACATTATAACCCTAGCAATAACTTCTTGGGCTATAGCTGGTTAGATTGAGCTAGATTGGATTAGCCGTGAAAGAAGCATCTATGACCAGTGAAAGCCATGGCTATATTCTTCTCATCAGCTAGAGCAATAACCTCGTCATCACGCTTGGAACCGCCTGGCTGGATTATGGACTTGATGTCCTTCTCTGCTAATAAAGCAACAGAGTCGGCAAAAGGAAAGAAAGCATCTGAGGCAACAGCAGCCCCACTAATATCAAGGTTATTATCGGCGACACGCAATAAAGCCAGACGCACACTAAATACCCGACTGGTCTGACCCGCACCTATGCCACAAGTGGCTCCATCTTTTGCTATGACTATGGCATTGGAATGACAGAACTTAGCAACTTGCCAAGCGAATAATAGGTCGGTTACTTGTTGGTCGTCAGTAGGTTGCACTTTGCTTACCCACTCTAAAGAATCTGCGGTTGGAATATATTGATCCTCTGTTTGCATCAAGACGCCACCACTAATGGTTTTAAATATTTTTGCTGTTTCCTCTGATGGCATATGAGGAATGGTCTTTAGTAAGCGTAAATTCTTTTTGCTACTCAATATAGTCAAAGCATTTTGGCTATAATCTGGGGCTATGACTACTTCTATAAAATTATCTTTTATCTTGAGTGCTGTTTCTTCATCTAAGATCTTATTCACTGCTATGATCCCACCAAAAGATGATTCCTTGTCTGCTAATAGAGCTCGTTCATAAGCAAGGACTTGGGATGGAGCAACTGCCACACCGCAGGGTTGGGCATGTTTGACAATCACGCAGCAGGTGCCAGAAAGTTCGCAAGCCAAACGCCAAGCAGAGTTGGCATCCACCAAATTATTATATGAAAGTGGTTTACCATTGAGGAGTTGCGAGCCAGCCAACCCAGTAGCATCAGTTGGGTCTCTATAGAGAGCCGCTTGTTGATGTGGGTTTTCGCCATAACGTAGCTCACTGGATTCAAGGTCAGCAGAAAACAATTGTTTGGGAAGGTGTCCGTGTTGCTGATTATCCCCGCCAGACGCTTTAGAACTTGAGGAGTTTAGGGAATTTGGAGAATTATTGTCTTTGCCAGTACTAGTTAGTTGCTGAGAGAAATAATTAGCTATCTGACTGTCGTAGCTAGAACTTAAAGTAAAAGCAGCTGCCATTCTCTTTGCAGAAAACTCGCCACGGACACTGCCATTGTTGCTACGCATCTCATTTGCCAAATTACCATAGTCCTGCGGATCAGTCATTAGAACAACATTGTTATAGTTCTTGGCTGAGGCACGAAGCAAGGTTATGCCGCCTATGTCAATGAACTCTACCAGGTTGGCTAGATTCTTCTCTTGATCTAGTGTATCCTCTTGCTTAAGTAATTGTTCAGCGAAAGGATATAGATTAACCACCACTAAATCAAAGGGCTGCAACTGCAATTCTTTGAGAGTAGCCATGTCGGCAGAATTATCCTTGCGTGCCAGAATACCACCATGCACATGCGGATGGAGTGTCTTCACTCTACCGCCCAGTATCTCGGGGAAGGATGTGAGTTCGGTTAGGTCTTTGACCTCGGGTAGATATTGTTGGAGTTGTTTTGCTGTCCCACCAGTGGAGAAAACCTCAACATTAAATTCTTGGAATACTTCTGCTAGTTTATCAAGAGATGTTTTGTCTGATACACTAACCAAAGCACGGTT
>JAAOII010000197.1 GCA_015163845.1 Candidatus Portiera sp. | reverse complement strand
TAACAAAGTATCTGGGGAACTACTTAAGGCAATGGCAACTGAAGTATCTTACGCCAAGCATGTCAGGGACCCTTTGCCTTTTGATAAATCCATCGTCATTAAAAGTGCTTCATATAGCTATCCAGCCCAAGAAGCAGATGAGTTGGCATTAAAGAACATAAACCTGAATATTGCTAAGGGCTCAAAAATTGGTATTTGTGGTGTATCTGGCGGAGGCAAAACAACCTTGCTCAGATTGATTACCGCACGCCTTATCCCATCTAAAGGAAGTTTGGCAGTGGATGGTAAGAAAATTGCTGGCAAAAAAATAGTCAGAAGATGGCAGGATGCAATAGGTTATGTCACGCAGAACTTGATATTGGTGGAGGGGACTGTAGCTGAAAATATAGCACTGGACTTTGATGGAGACATTGATGAGGATAGATTGCAAATGGCAATAGATCTTGCTGAGTTACGCTCTTTAGTCAATAGTATGCCGCATAAAGAGCACTCCAATGTGAGTGACAGTGGTGCGAATATAAGTGGCGGTCAAAGACAAAGAATAATAATAGCGAGGGCTTTGTATCTTAATCCTGATTTATTGATTTTTGACGAGGCAACTAGTTCTCTGGATAAGAGGACAGAGAGTAAAATACTGCAGAATGTTAATGATTATTATGAGCAGAGAAAAGTTGATGGCACCCTGCTCATTGTTTCTCATAGAGTTGACGCTCTAAAAAATTGTGATTCTATTGTGATGGTGGAGAATGGCTGCATAGTCACACAGGGTAAGTATGCAGAGTTATTAAAGCTACAGAGTTTCCGTAGCTTGGCACAATCTGCTTAATATTTATAAAATATAAATTATGCAGCAAGTCAAAATTTCATTATTAGTAACTATTTTCAAGGGTTCTAATATTGTCTGGCTCAATGAATGTTTAGCTAGTGTGTATTGTCAGCGCGAATACATTGATGAGGTAATTATAGTTGCGGATGGAGAATTAAATCCAGAATTGGAAAGCGCTATTGCCTCGTGGCAGGGGAAATGGAAAATCAATCTAGCACGTCTGGGAAAAAATTGTGGCCCCGGCGGTGCTTCACAATATGGGTTACTCCAATGTAATAACGAGTGGGTTGCACGCTTGGATGCTGATGATATAGCTATGTCGAATAGATTTAAACGCCAAGTTAAGTTCCTGCAAGAAAACCCTGATGTAGATGTGTTGGGTGGCTATATGCCAGAGTTCCAGGGCAAGATAGAAGGTATTCTTGCAGTTAATTATGTCCCACTTGTGCATAAGGATATTGCCAAACTTCTAACTTTGAGGAGTCCTTTGGTCAATAGTTCATCAGTATTTCGGGTTAAAAAAGCATTGGCTGCTGGGGGCTACAAGAGTTTAATGTCACATGAAGATCATCTACTATGGATGGCTCTGCTTAAACACGGAGCTAAGTTTGCCAATATTCCATATTTAGTCGGGTATTATAGAGCTAGCCCTGAGTATTATAAGCGTAGACGCGGTTGGCAAGTTATCAGCACGGAGTTTGCATTTCAAAGAATTGCTTTGCAATATAATTACATTTCGCGCTTTCAATTTTGGCGTAATTTAATATTGCGCATTCCGCCAAGGTTTTTACCGGCTTTCTTGTTGGAGAAGTTTTACAACCTATTTCTCCGTAAAACTATAAATAGCAAAGACGTAAATTATGATATAATGTAGCTATGACTAAGTTTATCCCTAAAAGCTCTTATAATTATCAAGATTTGCTGGACTGTGGCGACGGCAAATTATTTGGTCATGGAAATCCTCAACTGCCCAAGCCAAATATGTTGATGATGGATAGGGTTACTGAAATAAATAAGCGAGGTGGCGATTATGGCAAAGGCGAAGTTATAGCCGAGCTTGACATCAATCCCGACTTATGGTTTTTCAAATGTCATTTTATTGGAGATCCAGTTATGCCTGGTTGTCTTGGTTTAGATGCTTTATGGCAGTTATTAGGTTTTTACTTGGGCTGGCGAGAGTATCAAGGTAATGGCCGTGCTTCTGGTTGTGGCAATCTAAAATTTGTAGGTCAGATATTGCCAGAAAGCAAATTGGTTAAGTACCATCTTCATCTCAAGAGAGTCATCTCACTATCTACGGTTTCTACTGGGGTTGCTGATGCTTATGTCTATGTTGATGATGCAAAGGTATATATCGCTAATGGCCTAAAAGTTACCTTGTTTAATAAAACTACAACTTAACCCTCGCTTATGACAGAACTAAAAAGAGTGGTGATTACTGGTATGGGGATTACTTCCAGTATTGGCTTAGGACTTAAGGATGTTTTGAAATCCCTGAGAGACAGAACGTCTGGTATTACTTTTAACCCTGAATATAAAGAGATGGGGCTACGGAGTTGGGTTAGTGGCCCAATAAATGTAGACCCCGCACTCCATATTCCTCGGCGTCAACTCAGATTTATGGCGGATGCAGCTATTTTTGCCTATCTATCCTTGAAAGAGGCGATTGAGGATGCTGGTTTATCTCCCACTGATGTATCCTCTGCTATGACTGGTCTCATAGCTGGTTCTGGTGGAGCATCTTCTGCTACTCAAGTGGCTGCTGCTGATATTCTCAGAAAAACTGGAGTCAAGAGAATTGGTCCTTATGGGGTTACCAAGTGTAGCGGCAATACTGTATCGGCTTGTTTGGCCTCACCATTTGATATTAAAGGTATGAGCATGTCAATAACTTCAGCTTGTGCAACTTCCGCTCATTGCATAATGATGGCTGCTGATCAAATAAAACTTGGCAAGCAAAAGATAATGTTTGCTGGCGGTGGTGAAGAAGAACACTGGAGCATAAGTTGCTTGTTTGATGCTATGGGTGCTTTATCCGCTGGCTTCAATTCTAATCCAGAACAAGCATCGCGCCCTTGGGATGGAAAACGTGATGGATTTGTTATAGCTGCAGGAGGCGGGTTCGTGGTTTTGGAAGAGATGGAGAGTGCGATTAAACGCAATGCCAAGATCTACGGTGAACTTGCTGGTTATAGTGCGACTTCTGATGGCGAAGGAGGCGTGGTAGCACCGTCAGGAGATGGTTCCTTCCGGTGCATGCAAAATGCCATAGGCGACCATAAAGATATTGATTATGTCAATGCACATTCCACGAGTACACCAGTCGGTGATACAGCCGAGCTTGCAACCATACGCAAGGTCTTTGGTGATCAGAAGATACCAGTGAGTTCAACCAAATCCCAGACCGGCCATTCATTGGGTGCTGCTGGAGTGCAAGAAGCAATTTACTCATTGTTGATGATGGAGAATGATTTTATGGCTGGCACGCTTAATTTAGAGAACCCGCCAGAAGATAAAGGCAATGTGAATTTATTGACTGAGAATCAAGTTGGAGTCAAACTTAAGAAAGTGGTATCCAATGCTTTTGGCTTTGGAGGAACTAATTCAAGTTTGTTATTTACTAAATTAATGTAAATTATTATGTCCTATAATTCAATCCCATCTGGTAATTCAGCACCAGAAGATATCAATGTAATCATTGAGATACCAGCTAATAGTGATCCAGTTAAGTATGAAGTTGACAAGGATTTAGATGCTTTGGTAGTGGACAGGTTTATGCCAACTGCAATGTTTTACCCCGCCAACTATGGCTATGTCCCCAATACGTTGGGTGGCGATGGCGACCCTATAGATGTTTTGGTGATAGCCCCCTATCCATTGGTTGCTGGCTGTGTGATAAGGTCTCGTCCAGTTGCTGTTTTATGGATGGAAGATGAAAAAGGCGAAGATGAGAAAATAATAGCTGTTCCTCATAGTAAACTTACCAAAATCTATGATCATATCAAGGATGTTGAGGATATACCTCAATCCATTCAAGACCAGATTAATCACTTCTTTGAGAACTATAAGAAGTTAGAAAAAGATAAATGGGTCAAGGTGAAAGAACAATGGATGGATAAAAAGTCCGCTTGCACCATTATCCAAAAAGCAGTTGAATCAGCTAAAGCAGGATAGTTGCAACTTATCTCGCTGCGCAATTTTTATTCAACATAAATTATCCAAGTCGTTTAACCAAAGCGACAAATAACTCTCACAAATCAAGGATATGGGTCTTAAAGATATTCCTGCCTCAAGAGTAAGAAACATATCTATCATAGCTCACATAGATCACGGCAAGTCCACTCTTGCGGATAGATTTATTCAAGAATGTGGTGCCATTACCGAACGTGAAATGAAGGACCAACTTCTGGACACTATGGATATTGAAAGAGAAAGAGGCATCACCATAAAAGCACAAAGTGTTTCTCTAAACTATAAATCCAATGATGGCAATGAGTATGTTATTAACTTAATTGACACACCTGGCCATGTAGATTTCTCTTATGAAGTTTCACGCTCACTGAGTGCTTGTGAGGGTGCTATTTTGGTGGTAGATGCTTCACAAGGTGTTGAGGCACAAACCTTAGCCACCACCTACACAGCAGTTGAACAAGGAGTGGAAGTAATCCCAGTTCTCAATAAAATTGACTTGCCTCAAGCAGAAGTGGAAAGGGTGGCTTCAGAAATAGAAGAGTTAGTCGGTTTACCAGGAGATGAGTGCCTGCATGTGAGTGCGAAAAAGGGCACTGGGGTGAAAGAATTATTGGAGGAAATGATTAAACGCACCCCTCCACCAACTGGCGACAAGCAAAAACCCTTGCGTGCTTTGATAATTGATTCATGGTTTGATAATTACCTAGGAGTGGTGTCTCTGGTTAGAGTGGTAGCTGGCACAGTAACTAAAGGTGATAAAGTATTTATTGCTTCCAAAATGACCAATCATAAAGTTGAAGGGGCAGGGGTTTTTACCCCGGCTGCCAATGAGTGTTCTTCTTTAGTCGCTGGTGAAGTGGGCTATCTTGTGTTAGGCATCAAAGACATTAAAGGTGCCCCAGTCGGGGATAGTATTATAGATCAAGAAGACACCCAGCCCCTAGAGGGTTTCCGTTCCATAAAACCACGCATATTCTCTGGTCTTTTCCCAGTTGACTCACAGCAATTTCCTGCTTTTCGTGAGGCATTGGCTAAATTGTCAATCAATGACGCCGCATTGGTATATGAACCAGTGCAGTCAGCGGCTTTGGGCTCTGGCTTTAGAGTAGGGTTGCTGGGTTTATTGCACTTGGATATAGTTCAAGAACGTTTGGAAAGAGAGTATGGCATGAATTTGGTCGCCACCTCACCGACTGTTGTATATCTAGCGCATTTTAAAAATGGCAAGACCAAATTTGTTGAGAGTCCCGAGGATATGCCGTTACCAAGTCAATATGAAAGCATTGAAGAGCCCATGGCAAATGTCACTATACTTCTACCCAACTCTTACTTAGGCGGGGTATTAGAGTTATGTGAAAACAGACGTGGCAAGCAAAAGGATATCAGTCATCAGAGTGCCACTCAGTCATCAATGGAATATAGAATTCCATTGAGTGAACTTATGACGGACTTTTTTGATAAATTGAGTTCTGCCAGTCGCGGTATGGCGTCAATGGATTATCAACTAGATGGACATGACCCAGTTAAATTGCACAAACTTGATGTATTAATTAATGGCGATCCAGTTGATGC
>JAAOII010000017.1 GCA_015163845.1 Candidatus Portiera sp. | reverse complement strand
TAGGTCTTTGACCTCGGGTAGATATTGTTGGAGTTGTTTTGCTGTCCCACCAGTGGAGAAAACCTCAACATTAAATTCTTGGAATACTTCTGCTAGTTTATCAAGAGATGTTTTGTCTGATACACTAACCAAAGCACGGTTAATCTTGATCATTTTGAATGTTTTCTAAGTACTTTGGTTTATACTTGTTATATTTGTTATTGGATTAATCATACAACTGTCTGTCCCGCATCCCCATAAAGCGATGCGTTAATGGACAGACCCTTGTATTTACCTTTTTGTATTCATCAGTGTTAATTAAAACACTCTATGCTGACTACAGCTGGCTGGCCTCCTTGATGCTCAGGCGAATCCTGCCTCTGTCGCCTAACTCCAGAACTTTAACTCTAACTTTTTGGCCTACTTTGATATAGTCCTCAACTCTCTCAACTCTTTCTTGAGATATTTGAGATATGTGAACTAGACCAGTGCTATTACCAATGATGTCGACAAAAGCACCAAAGTCCGCAATGCGACTTACAACACCTTCATAGATATGATTGACCTCAGGAACTGCACAGATATCTTCTATCTCTTTCCTTGCAGCGAGAGCTGAAGCACGATCCAAGCCATAGATACTAACGATGTTATCGTCTACATCTACTTCGGCACCAGTGCGTTCAATAATACCGCGGATGACATTGCCACCCTTACCTATTACGTCTCTAACTTTTTCTTGGTCTATGGTCATTGTTTCCATTGCTGGAGCTAAAGGTGATATTTCACTACGCGGAGCATCTAAGGCTTTATTCATTTCTCCTAATATATGCATACGTGCCTCATGTGCTTGTTTGAGTGCTTTATCCATAATTGGAGTAGTAATACCTTCTATCTTGATATCCATCTGCAAAGCAGTGATACCTTCTTTAGTACCGGCAACTTTGAAATCCATATCACCAAGATGATCTTCGTCACCCATGATATCAGTTAAGATTGAATGCCTGTCGCCTTCCAGCACCAAGCCCATGGCTATACCAGCCACTGCACCTTTAATCTTTATACCTGCATCCATCAATGCCAAACTAGAACCACATACACTTGCCATGGAACTTGAACCATTAGATTCGGTTATCTCGGACACGATGCGTAAAGCATAGGGAAAACTTTCCTCACTAGGCAACACTGCTTTCATTGCACGTTTTGCCAAGCGACCATGTCCTATTTCTCTTCTTTTAGTTGAGCCAAGAAAAGATATCTCACCAACACAAAAAGGAGGGAAATTATAATGGAGCATGAAGCTTTCTTTATGTTCGCCTTCCAATGCATCAATAATTTGAGCATTGCGTCTGCTGCCTAAAGTAGCTGCTACTATTGCTTGGGTTTCGCCACGAGTAAATAGGACGGAACCATGAGCACTTGGTAACATACCAACGTCTATGCTAATCGGACGCACGGTTGTGGTATCACGACCATCTATGCGTTCACCACCATCTAGGACTCTATTACGAATTATACCTGAAGCAATATCGCCAAGAATGAAGCCAACAAGATCGGCATCATCAGGGTTTTCTTCACCTGCATACTTCTCCAGTGCTTCTTCTTTGACTGCACCAAGGGCAGCAACACGTTCTGTCTTGTCCTTGAGCTTATAGGCCTCATCTATTTTTGCAGAATAGTCACTATTCAATTTTCCTTGTAAATCAGCCGCTCCACTTTGTGGCGAGGACCATTCCCATCTGGGTTTGCCTGCCTCAGCAGCTAATTCTTCAATCGCAGTTATTGCAACTTGCATTTCTTTATGAGCATGTTCTATGGCACCGAGCATAACTTCTTCGCTAAGCTCAGAGGCCTCAGACTCTACCATCAATACGGCATCTTTAGTGCCGGCTACAACCATGTCTAGTTTAGATTCTTTTAATGCACTGTAGGAAGGATTGAGTAGATAATTTGAGCCATCATAGCCAACACGTCCGCCACCCAGAGTGCCAGTTGCCGGTAAACCCGACAAAGCCAATACTGCTGAAGCACCAAGTAGTGCAGCAATATCTGGATCGCGATTTCTATCGCTGGAAATAACTGTGCAGATAATTTGCACTTCATTGCGAAATTCCTTGGGAAACAAGGGACGCAAAGGTCTATCAATAAGACGTGAAGTTAAAACTTCTTTCTCACTAGGTCTCGCCTCTCTCTTGAAGAAGCCACCAGGAATACGCCCAGTTGCATAGGTCTTCTCAATATAGTGAACCCCTAAAGGGAAGAAAGAGTTAGATGAGGGTTTTTTATCTGCTACCAAAGTAACAAGAACTTTTGTCTTGTCTATGGTGACAGTAACTGCCGCTGTTGCTTGACGTGCTATGACGCCAGTTTCTATTACAACCTCTTCGTTACCATAACGAAAGGATTTATTAATTGCTGTCATGTTAACCCCTAATTCCTAGTTCTTTGATTAAATCTTGATATTTTACTGGAGCATTTTGCTTCAATAGTTGCATCAATTTACGTCTTTTACTGATTTTACCCATTAATCCCATGCGTGAATGAAAATCTTTCTTGAAGCTTTCAAGGTGACCTTGTAACTTACTTATGTCATGCGTTAAGATAGATATTTGGACAGATGGAGAACCAGTGTCCTTATCTGTAGTTCCGTATTTATTTATAATTTCTTGTTTGTTCATAATTTTTAATAATTTTTAGTTAACTATATTATAAACTATAATCTAGACAAAACAACTAAAAGAAACCTACTAATCTATGAACTTTGACATCAATTTACTGCTAATTCCTCTATTATTTATCAGTGGGAGCATATTACTAACTAATTTCTTGCTATATCGCAAAGGTCCGACCAGTAATGTCGCTAATACTACTAGCGTCACTAAAAACGGGCAAAAGGTTAGTTGGTGGCTGGATTATTCCCGCTCGCTCTTCCCAGTGATCTTATTCGTAGTGGTAATTAGATCTTTCATTATAGAGCCCTATCAAATACCCAGTAGTTCTATGGAGCCAACCTTAGAAAGAGGCGATTTCATACTAGTCAGCAAGTTCAGCTATGGGCTACGTCTGCCCATTAGTAACTATGAGTTTCTCACCTTCAAACGCCCTGCTTATGGCGATGTGATAGTATTTAACTTCCCGCAAGAGCCGAGAATTAGATATATCAAGCGAGTAGTTGGCAGACCAGGAGACATCATTAGTTATGACAACAAGACCTTGAGTATTAATGGCGAGCAAGTGGACCAGAAACTCTTAGATGATAACTCTAATTATGATTATCAAGATTTAGAGGAAGTATTAGGAGAGAGACGCCATTTAAAACGACATTATAAGTTCATAGACAACCATCAACTCCACGATGATGAATGGCGAGTCCCACAAGATCATTACTTCGTCATGGGCGATAACCGTGATAATAGCAATGATAGTCGTTATTGGGGATTCGTGCCGCATAATCAGCTAGTTGGTGAGGCATTTCTAATATGGCTGCATTGGGAATCTTGGGGTAGCATGCCGGGATTTGGACGTAGCGGGCGTATAAATTAGACGGGATAAACATATTTATATACCTGTAATACCTAAATGACTTAACTGGTGGAATGGGAAGTATGAGAGGAATAGGCGGAATGGGAAGTATGGGAAGTATGGGAAGTATGGGAGGCATAGGAAGTATCGAGAAACTAAGCTATCAGTTGGATTCTCTCCAAGATACATGTAATTTAGCCAGTGAATTGGCGGATAGTATTCTAGGAGATATAAGCAGCATCGGAAGCATAAGAAACCTAGATGATGCTTCAGTCAAAGTTAAAACAAGTGACAACCAAGCAATTTGTATCTTCTTGGATGGTCCCTTAGGCGCCGGCAAAACCGAATGGTGCCGCCAAATTATTGGACGGCTCGGCTATACTGGGCAAGTAACCAGCCCAACCTATGGATTAATAGAGAGCTATGATATTAAGCTCGCTGATAGCAACTCAAATAAGGCGGATATAAATAGTTGGAGCAAGGGCAAGGGCAAGGGCAAGAGTAAGAACAAGAACAAAAACAGTTTAGTGGTCCAGCATATAGACGCCTATCGCTTGCACAAAGCCGAAGAATTAAATCAAATAGGCCTAGAGGATTATGTATCTGAGGCACAGCTATTGTTAGTGGAATGGGGACAAGAGCGGGGATGTGCCAGAATCTTAGCGCCGGATATAAACATACTAATAATTCCAAATCCAAATACGTCTGGCAATTCGGCCGCTAGTCAAGCAGGAATTGTAGATGATAATATAATGTCGGAGCGACGCCGCATAAGCATCCAGG
>JAAOII010000196.1 GCA_015163845.1 Candidatus Portiera sp. | reverse complement strand
GTATATTTGATAGATGACTTCTTTTTTCCAATTGTCCATAGTTATATTCTATCCTTTTATGTTCTATCCTTTGACTGCTCCAGCGGTAAGCCCTGAAATAATTTTCTGCTGGAATATAAGTACCAAAACAACCAAAGGCACAGTTACAATTACTGACGCCGCCATTATGTTCCCCCAAGGAATTTCTCTCTCTGTTGCCCCTGATATTAGTGCTATAGCTACTGGCACAGTTCTCTGTGAATCACTCAAGATAAAAGTCAAAGCAAATAAGAATTCATTCCAAGCGGCTATGAAAGCTAACAACCCAGTTGTCACCAACGAAGGCCACAATAAAGGCATAAACACCTTGGCAATAATACGTAAAGGCGATGCACCGTCCATTATAGCTGCCTCTTCAAGCTCCACTGGAATTTCCCGCATAAATGCAGTCAAGACCCAAACAGTGAATGGCAGAGTGAAAATCATATAAGAGAAGATTAACGCCCACAAAGAATTAAACAAATTAAACACAGAAATTAATTCAAATAACCCCGACAAGACAGATATTTGTGGAAACATTGATACAGATAATATCGTCAGCAACAGCAAACCTCTACCACGAAAATTTATGCGGCTCATAGCATAGCTTGCAGTAACTGCTAAAGTTAAGGATATTGCCACCACTACACAAGAAGTGATCACAGAATTTAATAGGTTTTGCCCAAAAGAATCACTACGAAAGATTGAAATATAATTATCAAACTTAATTGTCTTTGGCAAATAATTAACTTCAAATATTGCAGTACCACTCTCAAAGGAGGTGAGTATAGCATAGTAAAAAGGGAAGACAGTGAATAAAAGTATTGTTAGAGTCATACCAATAATCCACACTCGCAAAGTTTGTTTTAGAATATGTAATAGATAGCTGGAGAATAGACAAGCAATCATAATAATTCCCCAGACAGCATTTCCACTTAAAGAATTATTTGACAAGCGAAAAAACAAGTAGGCATAACAAAACAGCATAAATGCTTGAGCTGCCAACTCAGCGTATTTCCACCAAGAAAATGACTGATCCTGCTTGGCTAATATTGCTCCCTTTGTTAATCTACTAAGCATGCTTTAATTATATAGAACATTGTATATTAATTTTGCCCAAGATTAACCCTGCCAAACTTGATATAGATTATAGTCAAGAGAGATATTATCAGAAACAAAGAGGTAGATGCTGCCGCCCCATAAGCAAACTTAGAGAAATCAAACATCTCAAACTTTGCATATACCGACATACTCATAGTCGCCTCATTGTTCGGTGTTAGGACATAAATCAAATCAAAAATTCTCAATGAATCTAATGAGCGAAAAATAATAGCAACCATCAGTGGCTGCCTTATTAGAGGTAAAGTTATATGAAAGAATCGCTTGATTGGACCTATGCCATCAACTTTAGCTGCTTCATAAACCTCGCCAGGCAAAAGCTGCAAAGCCGCCAAGGATAACAAAGCCATAAAAGGAGTGGTCTTCCACACATCAACGATGATGATAGCTATGAAAGCAGTATCCGGAGTTCCAGTCCATGCAATGGGGTCACTAAGGAAGCCCAACTTTATCAACAAGTCATTGATAATACCAAACTGATCATTGAGCATCCATGCCCACATCTTGGCTGATACTATGGTGGGTATAGCCCAAGGTATAAGTATTGCAGCTCGGATGAGTCCTCTACCGCGAAACTCTAAGTTCAAAGCCAGAGCAATTAATATCCCCAATACAGTTTCTATTGACACTGAGATTACTGTAAATTTCAATGTATTCCACACTGACCTCCACCAAGTAGGGTTAGCAAATAATCCTTTCCATTCTCCTTGCTGATCAAAATATAAGTAATTCTTAAAGAATACGAAATTATAGCTGTCTTGACCAAACTCCCTTATATCAGTGAAACTAAAGTAGATAGTCCTCAACAAAGGCCAAGCCGCAGTGAAAGCCAAGACCGCTAACATCGGCAGAAGAAACAACCACGCGGTTTTAATTTTCTGCGAAGTTAGAACACTAGGATGCTGGACTGCTTTCATGTAAGTTTATTGATAGCTTATTACTCAATATCATGTTTATGTTCGCCTATTGTATCACATATAGGACATGGAATACTAGATACAGAATAGGTCTAAATCACAAAAGAGTTAAGCATAAAAAAAGAGGAAGCAATGCTTCCTCTTTTTTATTTGCAATATAACCTAAAGGTTATTATTACCAACCAGATTCTGATTCCTTAATATCGGTAAGTTTTCTTTCTAGGTTAGCTAAACTATCCTTGGCAGAAGAACTACCAGTCAGGACATTATGCACGGCAGTCCAAAATTCTTTGGACACTTCGTTGTAGGCTGTCTTGGTTGGAGCAGAAGGACGTGGAACTGCTTGCTTAAACACATCAAGCCATTCAGCGAAGAAAGGAACTGCTTTCAATACTTCAGGATCTGAATACAATTCAGGCAAGGTGGGCAACTTAGAGTTGTTGATCGCCATGAATTTTTGCACTTTTTTGCTAGCAAGATATTTCACAACATCTATAGCCGCCTCTTGCTTTTCAGAATATTTAGATACAGCCAAGTTCCAGCCACCTAAAGTAGCAGCAGAACCAGCACCGCCAGATGGCAATGGAGCTACGTCAAACTTACCTTTAACCGCAGAGTCGTCGCTATTACCTAAACCATAAGCATAGGGCCAGTTACGCATGAAAACAGCATTACCTGTTTGCCATATACCACGAGCTTCCTCTTCTTGATAGGTAGTCACACCTGGAGGAGAGATAGTGCCAACTAAATCGGCAGCAAACTCAATTGCTCTTACAGCATCAGGATTGTTAATGGAAATAGATCCATCTGGTTCAATGATCTGACCTCCACCATGGGATTTAACCCATTCAAGAGCATCACAAGTAAGACCTTCATAGGAATTACCTTGGAAAACGAAACCCCACAATTCAGTATTGCCAGCTGCATGTTCTTCGTCCATAATATACTCAGCAATCAGAGCCATTTCGTCCCAGGTTTCAGGTACATTCTCGTTATACTTATCCAACAGATCTGTGCGATAGTAAAGAGCTGGAGCATCAGTGAAGAAAGGTAGAGCAACTAAACGACCATTGGAAGTTTGTGACTCTATAATAGAGGAGAAGTGATCGCCAGACACATCGGAAACCGCCTCAGTTAGATCAACCAAATGGTTGCCGATTTGCGGTGCCCAAATAACATCTACTTGATAGATATCAATCTCGGATGTTTTGGCATTGAGCCAAATTTTAAACTGCCCGAAAATATCAGTTGTAGATGAAGGCATAGAAGTGATTTCTACTGCTTGACCAGTTTCAGTTGTATATTCTTCAAGAACTGTTCTCAACAACTCAATATCATTACCGGTAGAACCAGTCGCAATTGAAACTGCATCAGAACCAAATTTTTGACAGGATACTAAAGCAACTGAGATAACAATAACAGAAGTCAATAGTATATTTGATAATTTTAAATATTTCATAATTTTATTTCATAGTTAATTACTAATAAAATTTATCTCAATCAAGAGATAAACATAATGTGTATTCCATTATACACATTATATATTAATTAATGTCAAGAAATGCCTTTATGTAAAAGTAGTATGCTTGAAGTCATAAGGATTCAGTAGTTATCTCTAAACAAACCTACGTCTTAGATTTACTTATATAAGGTTGCAAGATAGCAGGGATGGCAAGATAGCAGGGATGGCAAGATAGCAGCCTAGTAGAACCTATATATTATTAGACATATATATAGAATTCGCGACTAGATACACCAAGTGATTAAGTAACAGGCCTATAAAAAAAGGTGCTGACAACACAACAGAATATACCAACAAAATGCTTGATAACACTAGTACCACTAGATACTTAATCACCACTGCTAAGATCAAGCTCCCAACAATTTTACCAGAAGCGGCTGCTCCACGATGGGTAAAATACATCAATCCATAGCTACCAAATGCAACTGCATATACTAGTCCTCCAGCTAGGAAACCACCAGCTAAATCGGAACTTGCCATTCCTATCCATAAATGACCTATCCACAAGTGAGTTGACAAACTAAACAAGCCCAAACCGCCAGCTAATAATATCTGTGGAGCAAGCACCCATAGTATCAACTTAAGAAATTTATTCTGGTTGGGATTAAGTCGCATGATTATTGTCTCTCCTCATAACCTCCATTTTACACATTGACTCCAGATAGTTAATAAAACCTAGATTCTAATGTTTGTTTGTTAAACATTAAATCAAAATGTCTAAAGCTTATAGGAGTAAAATGGATAATTCAGGTCTAAAAATTTGGTATAATTTAACTATCTAATCATGCCAGTAAAAGATAATTTATCAGGATATTCCATATACAGCCCGCTTCAACGGGACAAGTCCAAAGAGAACCCACTTAAGGGAAGTAATAGTTTATTCCCTGAATTACCTGATAAAAAATTTGAGGTTATTTATGCCGATCCGCCTTGGGACTATAATGGGAAAGTTCAATTTGATAGGACTTTAAACAAAGATATCAATAGAAAATACAGCAAACCTATATTTATGAGTTCAGCAAGCTTTAAATATCCAACTATGCGTTTGGAAGAACTAACTAGTATTCCAATATCTGATATAGCAGATGAAAATTGTATTTTATTCATGTGGACTACCAATCCTCATTTAGAACAAGCAATAAAATTGGGTAATAGTTGGGGCTTCAAGTATAAGACAGTGGCTTTTGTATGGAACAAAATGGTGCACAACCCAGGACAATATACTATGTCTTATTGTGAATTATGCTTGCTATTTAAGAAAGGTAAAATACCTGAACGAGGGGCAAGGAATGTTAAGCAACTAGTTACTGCACCAAGAACAGGGCATAGTGCGAAGCCCCTTGAGGTTAGAGAAAGAATCAATAAAATATTTCCTATCCAAGAAAAAATAGAATTATTTGCTCGTGCAAAATATGAAGGGTGGCATTCTTGGGGGCTTGAAGCATCAGGGGATGAGCAACTTTTTAACTTATTGTTAAAGTGAGGCATGGAAACTGCCAGGATACTTAACAAGCTCGCCTCAATAACTGAGGATTTTGCACCAGGAATGAACAAAAGAGTGAGCGAAAAGCTTAGAGAACATGCGAATGACCTGAATAGTGATTTGAATAGTGATTTGAATAGTGAGAAGCAGGGGACTAATTCATTTATCTTTGACCGACTAAGATCTTTATTACGCGACTTCCAACCTAATCAAGCCGACTCCGAGTTCTCCCACTTAGCTAGCTCATGGTGGGATCCGCAAGGTCCCATGGCACCGCTGCAT
>JAAOII010000195.1 GCA_015163845.1 Candidatus Portiera sp. | reverse complement strand
CTTGCCATAACCCACGAAAAGGCACAGGAACTCTACGAAATTTAACATAAGATGCTTTATTATCTTTCCAACTCTCTATATATGGTTCAAGTTTATTGCAGTGAGGGCAACCATACCAAAAATATTCTACTACCTCAACCTCACCTGGTGCAACCTTGGGCTTGCCAAAGTTCTCTAGTACTTGGTAGTTCCTTCCAGCCACTGCTGTCCCTATAGTCGGTTTAGCTAACTTTGCCGCTTCACGTTGAACAGGAGTCACTAAAAACATAGTTACCATAGCAATCATAGCAATCATAGCAATCACAGCCATAGTAATAACAATTTTTCTTTTATTAATAATCATACCTCTATTATACTGAAAAATTACCTGATTTCGCCTATTGCCTCAATTTAACCAATGCTCCATAATGCCGATCTATGCCTGATTTATCTGAGATTATGTAATACTCCTTAATGCCCTATAATTAACTAATATGCAAGCCCTAGCAAAAAACTCTGTTAAAAAACCGCTGAATATTATGGTTGCTGTTTCTGGTGGTGTTGACTCAGCAGTAACCGCCTGGTTATTAAAAAACGAAGGTCATAAGGTGACAGGGGTATTTATGCGTAACTGGGAAGATGATGACGGCACGGAAGAATGCATTTCTATGGATGATTGGTTGGATGCTCAAAGGGTCTGTGATACTTTAGGCATAGAGCTCTTGCAGACAAATTTCAGCCAAGAATATAAAGAGAAAGTATTTGAGCCCTTTATAGAATCTCTCAAACAGGGCTATACTCCCAATCCTGACGTTCTTTGTAATGCCATGATCAAGTTTGATGCCTTACGGGACTTCGTACTAAACCAGGGTGCAGATTATTTGGCAACTGGCCATTATTCTCGTCTAATAAAAAATCCAGAACAAAAAAAAGGACAACATGAAGGGCAAACCTTGCTTTTTCAGGCAAAAGACAAAAATAAATGTCAGAGTTATTTTTTATACAGAGTAACCGACTTCACAAATGTACTGATGCCTCTAGGTGATCTACACAAACACCAAGTCCGCGATCTTGCCAAAGAAATCGGCTTACATAATCATAATAAAAAAGACAGCACTGGTATTTGTTTCATAGGCGAAAGAAACTTCTCCAAATTCATTAATCGCTATATTGAAGAGAAGGCGGGGGATATGGTGGATAAATTGGGCAATGTTGTAGGACAACATAGTGGCCTATTCCATTATACTTTGGGTCAAAGACAGGGACTCGGTATTGGCGGAATGAGAGAAGCATCTGAAGAGCCCTGGTTTGTCATAGGCAAAAACATGGCAGATAATATATTACTTGTCGCTCAAGGAGAAAGTGACTCCTCTCTCTATTCCGATGAACTTACTGCAGATTCTATATGTTGGATTGGCTCCAAACCGACTTTGCCTTTAGAGTGCTCTGCCAAAATACGTTACCGCTCAAAAGAAACCAACTGCACACTTAATACACTTAGTGATGACAATAAGCTAGAAAAAGTGCAAGTTAAGTTTCAACAAGCCCAACGGGCAATAACCCCTGGTCAATCAGTGGTTTTCTACTTGGACGAGAGGTGCCTTGGCGGTGGTATTGTCTGTGGCTAGTAGCTATCTATATATGTATTTATGCCTCTAGCACTCGCATGGTGTTACTACCACCACTGACAAGATGAGTCATCCCAGATGTTAGCACCATTCTATCTTTGCGTTTCATTAATTTCTTTTCACGCATAAAATCTAATACTGCTAAGCCAACATTTTCAGGTGGTTGCTTGAAGTATACTGGGACAACATCACGATATAATGCCATTTTACGCAAGGTTTTGCGATGGCGACTAAACCCATAAATCGGTATATTAGTATTCATCCGCGACATATACAATGCCGAGCTACCACTTTCAGTCAAACTCACCAGAGCCACTACCTTATCTGTGGTAGTTGCTGTTCTCACTGCAGCCCTCGCTATTTTTCTGCTAATATTGTCATTTGATTCAACATTTATATTCTTCGGTGCAACCTGAGCAAATCCACCATGATATGAATCAGCACCCTCACAAATTCTTGCCATGGTCTCAACCACCAAATGAGGATGCTTACCTGCTGCTGTCTCCCCCGATAACATAACCGCATCACTACCATCTAATACTGCATTAGCTACATCTGATACTTCTGCCCGAGTTGGCGAAGGGTTATCTATCATGGTTTCCATCATCTGCGTAGCAATGATTGATATTTTGTCATTGGCACGACACATAGCAATGAGATCTTTTTGCATACCTATCAATTTGGTCTCACCTATTTCAACCCCTAGGTCGCCACGTGCCAACATAGCACCATCACTGGCTTTAACTATTGCCAAAAGATGGTCGTAGGTGGCAACTGCTTCGGATGTTTCAATTTTAGCGATTATGCCAGCATCACCTCCTGCCTTAGTTAGTAATTTACGTGTCAAATGCATATCATCTGCTGAACGCACAAAAGACACAGCAAGATAATCAGCGCCTATCTCAGCTGCTGCACGAATGTCTTCCTTATCCTTGGTAGTTATACTGGCGGCTGAAATACCTCCTCCTTTTTTATTTAATCCCTTACGATTACTTAATACCCCGCCGTCAACCACTTTACACTTTACCTTCTTGCCAGAAATACTTTGAACTTTCATAGTAATACGCCCGTCATCCAGTAATATCATATCTCCCTTTTTACAGTCCTTAACTAAATTAGCATAGGTCACACCTACACAGGTATCATCGCCTAATTTAGTCATTCCCACAACTAAGGTAAATATGGTTCCTTTTTTTAAATTTACAGATCCGTTCTTAAAGCTGGCAACGCGTATCTTTGGTCCTTGCAAATCAACTAATATTGCTATAGGTCTGTCTATTTCAGTTGCAACTTTCTTAACCACCTTAACTCTTTCACGTAAGACCTTGTGGTCGCTATGAGACATATTAAGACGCACTACATCCACACCGGCCTTGATCAATCTTGAGGTTGCTTCGTAACCATCTGTAGAAGGTCCGAGCGTGGCAATTATTTTGGATTGTCTAGCTATCATTTGACTATCCAGTTTTGACTATTTACTAGACAAGTAAGCAGCAACCTCTACCATTCTATTGGAAAAGCCCCATTCATTGTCATACCAAGAAAGAACTCTAACGAAGTCGCCCTGAACTATCTGGGTCTGAGTAGAGTCAAATATGGAACTATGTGGGTTGTGATTCATATCACTAGATACCAGCGGAGCCTCATTATATTCCAAGACGCCTTTTAAGTCACCGTCGGCCGCCTGCTTGACACTCTGATTTATTTCTTCAACGCTAGTTGGTTTGCCAGCCATGAAAGTTAAATCCACCATGGAAACATTCGGGGTTGGAACTCTAACCGCACAACCGTCTAATTTACCTTTCAACTCTGGTATTACTAGACCTATTGCCTTAGCCGCGCCAGTAGAGGTTGGGATAATATTTATGGCAGCTGCCCTCGCTCTTCTTAGATCCTTATGTGCTGTATCAACAGTGGGTTGATCGCCTGTGTAAGAATGCACAGTTGTCATGTATCCTTTGACTATACCAACTGTGTCATTAAGAACTTTAGCTAAGGGAGCTAAGCAGTTAGTTGTGCAAGATGCATTGGAGATAACCTTGTGCTCATCACCTATGGCATCATGATTCACTCCATAGACAACGGTCAAATCAGCATTCTCTGCTGGAGCAGACACCATTACTCTACCAGCACCAGCATCTAAATGCAGAGCTGCCGTATCTCGAGTAGCAAATCTACCACTGCATTCCAAGACCAAATCAACCCCAAGGTCTCCCCAAGGTAAATTCGCTGGGTTGGGTTCTTTGCAGAGCTTCACTTTCTCTCCATCTATGATCAAAGCATCATTTGCATTTTCTACCGTCTTGGCGAATTGTCCATGCACAGAATCATATTTAAGTAGGTGGGCACAAGTTGCGCCATCCACCAAATCG
Organism: Candidatus Portiera sp.; assembly: GCA_015163845.1. Classification (GTDB taxonomy): domain Bacteria; phylum Pseudomonadota; class Gammaproteobacteria; order CBDBNL01; family JAAOII01; genus JAAOII01. The sequence continues at coordinate 133 of JAAOII010000195.1, read as the reverse complement.
TTTATTGCTACAAGTTCAAGTTTGTTCTTGTAGGGGGATTCATATAATGCTCTGCAGAGCATGCGGCCTATGCGACCAAATCCATTAATTGCTATTTTCATAATTTAATATTATATTTATGTTGTGTTTATAT
>JAAOII010000016.1 GCA_015163845.1 Candidatus Portiera sp. | reverse complement strand
TGCGCTTGATTTTGCCGATGGTATCAAATTGGTGCGCCACCGTGCTGAATTAATGCAAGCCGCTGTTGCTAGTGGAGTATAAGGCACCACTGCTTTATTAACCAGTTTGCTTTTTCGTCTGTCCGTAGATTATCGCATTTAGTTAGATTATCTATAAGGCACCACTGCTTATCAAAGTGAAAGTGTGATAAATTGAAAGAGTATTTTATAATGGAGAGGTGGCTGAGTGGTCGAAAGCGGCTCCCTGCTAAGGAGTTATGGGGTTTTAAGCTCCATCGAGGGTTCGAATCCCTCCTTCTCCGTATCTATACGTTCTTATTTTTTTGCGCCCGTAGCTCAGCTGGATAGAGTACTTGGCTACGAACCAAGGGGTCGGGAGTTCGAATCTCTCCGGGCGTGTTTAAATTCAAAATATCTGCTATACTATCTAATATAGTGCATAATATTAGCATAACAAATAATTGACAATATGACAGAAGAAGAAAAGTTTGCAGAAAGTTTAGAAGGCAAGTTTTTGGAACAGATGCGTGAGGATCAATTAGAAATAAATATCTACTTGGTTAATGGCATAAGATTGAAGGGGTTCATTGATGGGTTCAATGAAAATGTCATACTATTACGCAATGGTAGTGTTCAAATGGTAAGATTTGATGCTATCTCCACAATCATGCCTGCTTCCACAGCAGCCGAAACCAAATCTTAAAGAATTATATTACTATAATAGGACATAGTTTTTTGGATTCGCAAAGCATCTGTTTTTGCCTTTACTCATACTTATATGATAATGGCAAGACCTTCACCTTATTATTTAATTTAGTTAGATCATCTAAGAGAGATATCTGCGTTGATTGAATTTGAATCTCTGAAATCGGGTTTACCTACTTTGGCTGTTGTAGTCAAAGATAGAACCTCAAGCTTGACTGGATCTGTTGAGGATGAGTTTATGGGATTAGTGGAGTCCGCTGGTCTGCGAGGAGTTACTAAATACAATTTAAATATAAAGACAATCCACCCAAGGCATTTGATCGGTAAGGGACAACTAGACAAAATAGCTGAACTGATCCAGCAAAGTAATATCAAGCAGTTGGTTCTTAATGTGGATATTGATGCTCGCCATCAGAATACCATTTCTAAGTATTTAGAGTTACCTGTGCATGATAGGACAGCTATAATTTTAGATGTGTTTGCCCGTCGTGCCCGCACCTATGAAGGCAAAATACAAGTTGAAATGGCACAAATTCAATATTCCTCATCCCGCTTGGTAAGAGGATGGACCCACTTGGAGAGACAACGCGGTGGTCAAGGTCTGCGTGGTGGTCCTGGTGAGAAGCAGCTAGAGCTGGATAAAAGATTGCTACGCGATCAAATGAAGCGTCTGAAGAAGAGATTTGAAAAGATAAAAAAGCAAAGAAACCTCAGCCGCTCAGCAAGGCGCAAGGCCGGCTTTACCACTGTATCTCTGGTTGGCTATACTAGTGCTGGGAAATCAACCTTGTTCAACTTGCTTACATCCTCGGATGCTCAAGAATCAGAGGCATTGTTCACCACCCTAGATCCGACAATACGCAAAGTGTCAGGCATGGACATAGGAGGAACTAACTCATTTCTCATAGCTGATACGGTGGGTTTCATAGAATCACTTTCCAAAGATCTGATGCAGTCATTTGCTGCCACCTTTGGCGAGATTCACGACTCTGATTTATTATTACATGTGGTGGACATCAATGATAAAGGCATGGAGAGAAAGCAAGAAGCAGTAGAAGCATTGCTGGATAATCTTGATGCATCTAAGATACCTACTATAATGGTTTACAATAAAGTGGATATGCAAAAAGATATATCTTTTCCTGATGTTTCTTATGATGATGCGGGCAATCCGACAGCTGTATGGATTTCAGCCACTGATAAAACAAATATAAAAACTTTAACCAAGAGTATTAACTTTTTTGTCGATCAGTTCAACACCTTGCCTAAAGAAGATTATAATGACATTGATTATGATGGTGATAATGATAGCATTGATTATGATGAGCCACAGAATGAGCCACAGAATGAGCCACAGAATGAGCCACAGAATGAGGCACAGAATAATCCACATACGACTGATCATAATGCTCCTCGTGAAAAAGCAGCTAGATTACCAGCAACAACTGAAAAGATTTAATGATAAAAACTGAAATTAGGTGATTAATTAATAACAATTAGTATAAAATACAACTATATGAAATTTAGCGACTATGATCCTTGGGGAAAACCCAACTCATCTGGAGGGAAAAACTCAAAAGGCAAAAATGGGAAAGATTCCAGTAAACCAGATACATCTGAACCTGTTGGACAGAAACGTCCATCTGAACCAAATTTTCAATCCCCTCTGACAGAGGCCGTCCGCTTTATCTTCGGCACCATTAACGATATGTTAGGTGGCAAAAGCAGCAAGAGATCACCAGGTCCTAACAAAAAGAAATCTGGATTTCTCTTTGGCTCAGGCGGCTTGATTTTAGTTATTGCCACAGTTGTATGGATAGGTCTGGGTGTTTACATGGTGGACGAACAAGAAAGAGGAGTTGTCCTTAGATTTGGCAAATACCATAGCATTATAACTCCCGGCTTGAAATGGCAACCCTATTTTATTGACAAGGTTATCGTCCTCAATGTCACCCAAGTGCGTAGCTTCTCGTCCAGAGGAATTATGCTTACCAAAGACGAGAACATTGTTGACATTACTCTCAATGTCCAATATGTCATAGAGGATCCACGAGCATTTGCCATTAATACTAAGGATCCTGAATTGAGTTTGAGTCAGGCAACTGATAGCTCTTTAAGACATGTAGTGGGAAGCACCGTAATGGATCAAGTAATTACAGAGGGACGTGCTGCACTTGCCGTGGCAGTTCAGGAAAGAATACAACGTTATGTCTCTACTTATGGCACGGGTATATCTGTCAGTCAGATAAGCATTCAAAGGGCAGACCCACCGGAACAGGTTAAGGCATCTTTTGAGGATGTGATTAGTGCTCGAGAAGATAAGGTGCGTTTCAATAATCAGGCGGTTGCCTATTCCAATGCTATTATCCCGAGGGCTCGCGGTGAAGCTAGACGTATTAAAGAAGAAGGCGAAGGTTATAAAAGAGATAAGATTGCCAGGGCTGAAGGTCAGGCAGAAAGATTTAATTTGGTCTATGCTGAATATAGGAAAGCTCCAGCAATTACCAAACAACGTCTGTATATAGAAGCAATGGAAGAAGTCCTGAAAAACTCCAACAAGATATTAATTGATGATGGTGATGGAGGTGCTGGTAGTAATAACATACTTTATCTACCTTTGGATAGAATTATCAGGCAGTCCACCGATACGCAAGATGTTGATGTTTTAGGAGACCGCGGGCTAAT
>JAAOII010000194.1 GCA_015163845.1 Candidatus Portiera sp. | reverse complement strand
CCCACCTGTTGGGGGAAACTGTCACGGAAGCAAACAAACTGCAACAAATTCATTCCACAGAATCCCCCCTCCCTCTTCTAGTGAAAATATCTCCTGATATGGAGAAGCAACAAATTAAAGATATTGTCCGCATAGTCAACGACTCTGGCATGGCTGGCATCATAGCCACCAATACCAGCATAGAACACCCATGGAATAAGATGATGGAAGGCGGACTGAGTGGACGCCCTCTTGCTGTTCGTTCTATGGAGACCCTACAGATTATAAAAAGCGAACTTGCCTCTGGGATCTGCTTGATTGCTTGTGGTGGGATTGACTCCAAAGAAGAGATGCAACGACGCATCAGTGCAGGTGCCGACCTAGTGCAGGTCTATACTGCCTTGGTTTATCAAGGTGGTGAGTTAGTAGCTAATATGGTACAGGCGTCTTAAAAGGCGTTGGACGCCAAGACCGCCACAGCCAATCTTGTGCTTTAATTATCTAGGGGATAATTATCTAGGGAGAGAGTGGCGATAGAATACTTCTTTGTTGAGTAGCATTAACAATCAATTCTTCATCACGCGGACCGCGAGCAAATAACACTGGCAGTTCGCCGACTGCGTCAAAAATCCAACCATAATTAATTATCAGTGTATTGTCATCTGCATCAACAAAGGTGGAGTCACCCCAATAGTTGGAGTCATAGAAAGTTAAAGATTCAGGAGAAGGATTGATTATAGCATCAGTGTCACCCCACTGAGTGCCATTAAAGGTGCAGGATTGAACGTTGCCACCACCTTGCCCCCCATCAAGTTCAACTGAACGAGAATCCACTTGGCAATTAGCCAAAGCATTGTCAGGTTCATCAAAGCGATTAGCAGTAAAATTACCACCAGAGTTTACTCCTATTAACTGGGTATGATTTGACATAATGGGTGCTGCAACACTCCCTGAAGGTTTAAATCCCGTATTTAGTTGTAATAAACCCAGTGAGTAGCTAGCACTAAAAACACCGCCAGTCATATTACCAACTAAAGTTCCAGAATTATCTAAAGCATCTAAAGAATTATCTCTGCTTGAAACACCCACTACATGACGACCAGCAGTGTAGGTGGATTTTACCTCACCTCCCTCCATTAGACCAACAATTCCTCCAAGATTATCCAAATTACTCACTCCCACATTATACCCAGAGAAAAATGTGGTGCTAACGACTTTGGGACCTTCATCATGTCTAATGCTACCTAGATTATAAGAAGCCAGAAGTTGTCCATCCATCACCCTTCCTACAAGCCCTCCCAAGTTTTCTCTTATACCATAGTTTATTCCCTCCTCATTCGGAGAATTTTGAGACATCACAAAAATATCCGCCATATTAACAGTGGCAATTATTTCTCCGCCATTTTGGGTGCCAACAATCCCCCCTATGTTTTGTAACTTCCCATTGGATGGTGAGTGGGGATAGACATCATCATTCTTATTATTGAAAAGATTGACCGTAGCATTATTGATAACAGAAATAATTCTACTATTATAAGAATAGCCAACTAAACCGCCAATGTTTTGATCATAACCAGTTATTTCACCCTGAGTATTGGGAATATCTATAGGACTATCTATGACACTATTATCCAAATAGCCAACTAAACCACCAAACATTCCCACACCGAAAAAACCATCATTTGCCAAAGCGAAAGAATTAAATATTTTACTATTGCGTGCATAGCCGACCAAGCCGCCAGCATACCACCAAGTATCCAATGT
>JAAOII010000193.1 GCA_015163845.1 Candidatus Portiera sp. | reverse complement strand
CCATAGAAAAAATTGAGTATTATTTTCACCACAAAAAGCTCAGCAAAAAAGTTATAGATGATGGACTCGCCATAGCAATAGTTCCTTTAGCCGATGAATACTTAAATACTCCTAACAAACCACTATGGTATTTAGCTCCAGTTGGTAAAATAATCCATCGGCTTGATCTCTATGTATGTGATGAAGCAGAAAATTGTCAGCAATATATAGCTAGGTTTAAGGTTAATGTCTTAGCAGATGGCCCAATCATCGCTGCTTTATCCGTCCCCTCAACGAGCAAGAATATTCTTAGAGATATTACTTATTTCAAAACTGCAAGTCATAATTCCCCCATTGTTACTCGTGTCTTTGAAATATCTAATCCCACTGGATATCCGGTATTTTTTACTCTAGCTAATGAACAACCAAGAACTAATATTAAGATACTCCGTCGTAGATATAAGAGAATAAATGCCTACTATAGAAGAAGGCAAACCACATCCTATATAGACAGAACTCAAGTGTACTCTGGGGGAAGCTCTTCTAATAATAGATACAGGTGCAATTATACGACATCATATAACAACGTAGCATCTACCAAGGAGGTGTTTTCTGATGATTTCCTATCGACAACTGGCAGTATCCACACTAGTGAAGAAGTTAAGCATTATGGTTCTTGCTCCAGTGGTGGAAGTAGAACTTATAGTGTAGTAGCTGCTGGCTATCCTAAGAATGTGGACACTAATTATAAAAGCACGATCACCCTAACAGCAGCTGGCGCTACTGAACATAAAATGAATTTCCATAGTGCTTTGGATGAAAATAATACGCCATATCACCCCGACTCTTATTATCTATTAAATCCAGGCAGTTCAAAAAGAATAAGAATACAAGAGACCTTGCCTAGGTATTCTACTTATAGGGATAATACTTTACCCGTTCTAGACAATTATAGTGATCGCCGAGGATATAATTGGAAAGCAGCTAGCTACTTGGATCATAAATTGAATATAAAGTTTGGTAGGTCTGACTCAAGTGGTCTATTGGAGGAAAGTTCAATCATAGAGTTCTCAAATCCATCCAATAGCAATACTCTTATCACAACTAGCAATAGATTTACTATATTACCTAGAACTCCTGAATAATTGATTAAGTTAAGTCATAGAAGTTCATATAGATCAGTTACAGTGAATGAAATACCCAGCCGCAACTTCTAGGTATGCTGCTAGGTATATAGTCGCAACTTGTAATTATGTGTGTGCCATAATGAGAACTGGGGTGGTAGGATTCGAACCTACGCATGGCGATACCAAAAACCGCTGCCTTACCGCTTGGCTACACCCCAATAGAATATATTATAAAACATTTCCAGCCCCTAGCTGGCAGTTTTTTACTAAATTTACTTGTTACTACCACAAATTAATGCAACCACAATTAACTCCCTCAGACAATATAATAAGCGATGGTTTTAGGTCCGAGTTAGCTAACTTGGTTCTTGCTTCATTATTCTCAGTTATTCTAGATATCTCAGATATCTCAGATGTATAGCTGGCAGGACAGTGCTTCAATATATTTTGCTGATCGGCTGATGCTTTTTCCTTGCTATCATAAACCGCAAACATGCTGCTACCCGTGCCACTAAGAAATATTTTGTTGCCTAATTTACTAGGAGTCAAGAGGTCAATCTGATTATTGATTTCTTTAAGTTCTGGATGCTCATCCATTACATATCTAGTGAAGTCATTAGCATCATCCATCTCCAACCATGAATTAATATCTTGATTAACTTGCTGGATAGTGTCTCTTTCTAATCCATCATAGTTAGCTAGAGCATTACCCTGTTCCCTGTCTTCTGCCAATTTACCAAACAATCCAGTCGTAGAAGAATGAATTTCAGGACAAAAAATTAGGTAATAATATTTAGGTAAATCTAGCCGCTGTATTTTATCTCCAGTTCCTTGGGCTAGGGAACTGCACCCACGAATGAATACTGGGATATCAGCTCCAAGAGATGCTCCCATCTCAGCCAATCTTTCAAGTGGCATATCTGGGCACCATAGTAATCTAAGCATCCGCATAATAGTAGCGGCATTACTACTGCCCCCACCCAAACCACTCCCTGCTGGAATATTCTTATGTAGTTCTATCTTTAGATTTTCTTTTTGGTGGCCTAACTCCTCAGCCATTAGTTGCCATGCCCGCCACACCAAATTATCGGCTTGATTAGCTCCCTGAGGAATCTGCTCTCCATAAGGGCCAGTTGGCTTAATATTGGAGGAAGTTGTAGATGGAACCAAGGTAATCTTGTCACCCCAAGATAGGAGTTGATATATAGTTACAAGCTTGTGATAGTTATTATGGTCAGCTTGTCTTTTGCCCAATACCTTGAGCATTAAGTTTATTTTAGCTGGTGAATATCCTACAAGCAAAATATTCAGCTATAACCTTTATAGGTGAAAGGATAAGTGATTGGTTTTTTATATGCCGCTTACAAGATCTTGGTCTTGGCGGAAGCAAAAGCATCCTGCAGCTTGTCAGATATAAGCCACAATAAAACTAAAGATGGAATCACCATAAAAGTGGTTATGATGAAGAATAATGCCCATGCACTATTTTGAGCACCAGCACCTGCAATAGAAATATTCAAAGTCACCATAAATCCTTCAAGTTTATCCACGAAAATACCACTAAACGAAGCCAAGGTATTGCGACCAAAAGCAGCAATAGAAGCCATCAAGGCATATTGTGTTGCTGAAAAGGTCTTGTCGCATAGCTGCGATATGAAAGCCACAAAAGTTACAGTTGATACGGCTCCAGTGAAATCATCAGCTATAATAGCTACTGCGAATAATCCAGTGTTGGGACCAGCTAAAGCTAATACAGCAAATAGCAGATTAGTAGTCGCCATTGCTATACCACTTATGAACACTGCTGGGATCAAGCCAAAGCGAGCATTGATTAGCCCACCAACTATGGAGAAAACAATAGTTGCCACCCAACCAAGCGTTTTACTATAAATAGCTATTTCCTCTTTGGTAAAGCCAACCTCGGAATAGAATAGTATGGACATTTTGCCTAAGAATGCTTCGCCCATTTTAAACAATAAAATAAACCCTAATATAGCCAGTGCCACGCCAACTCCGTTTCTTTTGAAAAAGCTCCATAATGGCGAAACAACAGTACCCAACAACCAAGCAATAACTCGAGAAAAAACAGAGTTAGGAACACCTATGGAAGAAATAGCTTTATTATACTGCTCATCATAGGACTTTTGGGCTTGGATCTTAGCTGTATCATCGGGGCTTTTAATAAACCATATCATAGCAATATTACTTAGAATCACTATGCCAGTCAAAGATAGGTAAACCAGAGGCCAATAGTTCTCAATGCCTAAGCCATTTTGATAGTAAGATGCCAGATACAGAGAAATCGCACCACCTAACTTGAAAGCAGTCCACCAACCAGCAACCATAAGCGCCGCAGCTGCCGCCATTTTATCTGATTCATTATTGCCAATTATGTCTATTCTCAATGCATCTAAAGCAATGTCTTGAGTTGCGGAAGATGTCGCTATTACTAGAGCACAAAAAGCAACCATCCATAAATTTACCTGTGGATCTAAAGTGAACATTGTTAGCATTGCAATAAATATAATCGCCTGCATTATCAATACCCAAGCTCTTCTCTGACCAACAAAGTCGCTAAGCCAAGGAACTCTGATGCGATCCAGCAATGGAGCCCATAAAAAATTTATGCTATAAACCGAGAACAATAAACCAAACAGCCCTATAGAACTGCGGGTAAATCCTTCTTCTTTAAGCCATAAACTTAAGGTGGCGCCGATTAATACCCAAGGGAAACCTTGCATGATGCCCAATACAAATATGCCAGCCATTCTCTTCTCAAAATAAATGGATAATGAGTTCATAAGTGTTTTGTTCTCTTGCATTTCTATATTATATTTGCTGATATATAGTTAATCTTTGACAATACGTTTAGCACTAATCCACGGCATCATTGCTCGCAAGTCAGCACCAACCTTCTCAATTGAGTGTTCGGTGCTTTGTTTTCTCATTGCATTGAACTTCTGACCACCGCTTTGCAAATCACCTATAAATTCATCAGCAAACTTACCCGATTGGATATCAGCAAGTATGTTCTTCATTTCCTGGCGTGTTTGCTCATTTATAATTCGCGGTCCGCTTACCATACCGCCATACTCAGCAGTATTGGATATGGAATAGTCCATATTAGTTATTCCACCTTCATACAGCAAATCCACTATTAATTTCAACTCATGCAAACATTCAAAATAAGCCATTTCTGGCGCATACCCAGCATCTGTCAAGGTCTCATAACCCATCCTAACCAAGGATGTCAAACCGCCACAAAGTACAGCTTGTTCGCCAAATAAATCTGTCTCGGTTTCTTCACGGAAACTGGTCTTTATCATCCCAGCTCTACCTCCACCAATAGCAGATCCATAAGAAAGAGCAATTTTTTCTGATTCACCAGAGTTGTCTTGATGAACACATATCAAACATGGAACCCCACCACCTTCAACATAAGTTGAACGCACTAAGTGTCCAGGACCTTTAGGAGCTATCATGATAACATCTAAGTCAGGACGTGGTTGTATTTTATTAAAATGCACATTAAAACCATGAGCAAAAGCAATGGCTACTCCATCTTGCAAATTGGGCTCAACTTGCTCGCTGTATATTTTAGCTTGATGCTCATCCGGTGCTAAAATCATAACCACATCTGCACTAGCAGTTGCATCCTCTATGGAGGCAACTTTAAGCCCAGCTGCTTCGGCTTTTGCTACAGAGGCGGAGCCGCTACGCAAACCAACAGTAACATCTACTCCTGACTCATGCAGGTTTTGAGCATGGGCATGACCCTGCGAGCCAAAACCGATTATGCTAACTTTCTTCCCTTTTATGATGCCTAAATCAGCATCTTTATCATAAAAAACTTCCATATTTATTTTGATATTTCCTATTTTAATTTTGTTTGCCTTCTTGTTGGAAGGTCTTGTATTTCAGGTATTTTACCACATTTTTGCTGTTTTGTATAATTCTGTATGACCCCATAGTTCATATCCTTCTAATATCGCAGGATTGACCGCAATATGCATTATCGGGATGAGCAGCTTAAAAATATAGAACAAATTTTTAAAAACACTTAATTTAATTAGATTTAACTTGAAAAAAATTAAAGCGACCCTATGTATATATTAGAAGCATCCGGTAATGTATTTAAATGTCTTTAGTAGCTTTAAATGCATCACGATAACATAACTACAAATAGTTTTAGTTCTGCTGAATGTTTCTATATATCCTTAAATACCTTTAAATTAATGCACCTTGCGACTGAGGTTCAGCGAATATTAACTTATAAATTAAATATGAAGAAAAATATGTTAAAATCAACTTATGGTGATACAAGTCATGGATACTCATGAAGTTATAGGCACTCTAACTGCAGAGTATGACCTAGACCTTAAGCAGGCAGAAGGCGTTGTTTATGCTGTCCGTCAAGGTAATCAATCTGCTATTGAGGGTCTAGCAACTAAGCAAGATATTGCTGAGGTTAAGACCGAACTCAAGCAAGATATTGCTGAGGTTAAGGCCGAACTCAAGCAAGATATTGCTGAGGTTAAGACCGAACTCAAGCAAGATATTGCTGATGTTAGGCAGGGCCTTGCCAGAATAGATGGCAGTATGAAAATATTACTGTGGATGCTGCCTATAGCATTCAGTTTAATGACTGTGATACTAAAGTTTTTGTAGAGTTATCTATAAACTGCTAGATTCTCCCAATAAGACCCTAATCAGCTAAAATTAGCTCTTGGCTTGTTTCCCTTTTGCTCTTTTGCTCTTTTATTGGAGGTAAATTAGCTACAGACCATTCTATCAAACCGCCATTCAAGATTGACTTAGCTCTTGGCTTGTTTCCCTTTTGCCCTTTTGCTCTTTTATTGGAGGTAAATTAGCTACAGACCATTCTATTAAACCACCATTCAACCTTGAGGCAGTAAATCCCTCTTTCTTCATCTGTAGTTGGGCAGTGGTTGATTGGCGACCATTGGCGCAAACTACCACGACTTCTTTATCCTGGT
>JAAOII010000192.1 GCA_015163845.1 Candidatus Portiera sp. | reverse complement strand
TATCTGCATCCACTGGTTTTTGATTGCCCATCATTTGTGCCCAGGCCTTAATAGCAGCATCACGCATGCGCGAGGCCTCACGTATGACTTGGGTCTCTGGTGCCTCTAAAGATGGATTGGCTTTGACAATTTCATCAGAAACCGTCTTATATTTAATTCTGTTGAGAGCCCTTTGCAACTCAAAATCCATATTGGACTTTACTCTTTCGCGAAACTCTTTCTCGCCGCCAGTCACCCCATATTGCTTGAAAAACTCTTCATTGAGTTCAGGTAAAATTTTTCTTTGTAATTTTTCTAACTTAAGATTGAAAGTGACTTCGCGTTCTTGGGGTTCTTGGGGTTCTTGGGCTCCCTGCTCACCTGATTCAGTTGGAGTCCCCTGCACTTCAACATTGGCAACGAAGGTCTTATCTTCTTCCGCTCGCATACCTTTGATAGCCCCGATAAAATCAGCACTTGGATAGTTGCCGCTTAAGTCAACTGGCGTACTCTCAGCATTAAATTTATGAGCATCGGCATCGTTGGTAGTGGCAGTATAACTAACAATGGCAACATGTTCATCTTTTGCCTCAATACCTATTATGGTATCTTCATGCTTGGTTAACCTTTGACGCATTTCTTCTATAGTAATGTCTAGATCCTTATCTGATATGCTTGATGTGAATATCTCAATATCTGAGTTAGTTGGCACTTTTGCTTCAACTTTAGGATAAATCTCATACTCTATTTCATAACTGAGTTCCTTATCAAACTCCAGTTCTTTTTCTTGCATAGATAGCAAACCCGCTAAATGTATTTTTTCTTCAATTGCTTCCTTCAAAAATGCTTCCTTAATTGCTTCATCAGCAACTTCTTTGAGGACTGCAGCACCATAGTTCTGCTTGATTAAGTCCAGTGGAACTTTGCCGGGACGGAACCCAGATAATTTAGCATTTTGAGATACTTCTGTAAGTTTTTGTTTGACTTTGTCTGCAATATCAGCATAAGGTAAACTTACGCTTACCAGCACTTTTAAGCCGTCTTCTTTTATGATTTTCATATTTGATTGTGTAATATGCTTTAATGGTCTAATGATATCTAAACATTAAATGCGAAAGGAGAGACTCGAACTCACACATCTTGCGATACAGGATTCTAAGTCCTGCGCGTCTACCAATTCCGCCACTTTCGCACTATTAATATTCTTGGTAATATTCTTGATAATATTCTTGGTAATATGGTCAATTACTATTTTCTGCATTCTATATGTATTATATAGTATTATTCAAATGGGGTGGGTGATGGGGTTCGAACCCACGACCGCAGGAACCACAATCCTGTGCTCTACCAACTGAGCTACACCCACCATTTAAAAATCTATTATACTGCACGCAGGAACCGCAAAATTTCTTTGCTCTTCCAACTTCACTAGACCCACCATTTAAAAATCTATTATACTGCACGCAGGAACCGCAAAATTTCTTTGCTCTTCCAACTTCACTAGACCCATCATTTAAAATCTACTATCTATATAAAACCTATTATTCTAAATGGGGTGGGTGATGGGGTTCGAACCCACGACCGCAGGAACCAAAAGTTTCTTTGCTCTACCAACTTCACTAGACCCACCATTTAAAAATCTATTATACTGCACGAAGGAACCGCAAAATTTCTTTGCTCTACCAACTTTACTAGACCCATCATTTAAAAATCTATTATACTGCACGACGGAACCGCAAAATTTCTTTGCTCTACCAACTTCACTAGACCCACCATTTAAAAATCTATTATACTGCACGAAGGAACCGCAAAATTTCTTTGCTCTACCAACTTTACTAGGCCCATCATTTACAAACCTATTACTCTGCTCGCAGGAACCGCAAAATTTCTTTGCTCTTCCAACTTCACTAGGCCCATCATTTCAAAATACAAAGCACGCCCGGCAGGAATCGAACCTGCAACCTACGGCTTAGAAGGTCGTTGCTCTATCCGATTGAGCTACGGGCGCATATTAATAAATCATTCGTGCTTAACTAAAAAATTATCCAGCAGCAAGTAAAATATATTATAGGACATTTCCCAATAATTCAATTATTGAAAGCAACTATAAATAGCTAAAATTAATAAATATAATCTATTGGCTAATTGTTGGCAGTGTCCTATAATGTAACTATTACAATGAAAAAATTTACTGGAAGTCAGGTAGCTCTTGTTACCCCAATGCACGAAGATGGTTCCATTGATTGGGAATCGACTGCCAAACTATTAGAATGGCAGATCTCTTCAGGCACTGATGTCATCTTGGCAGTTGGCACTACAGGTGAATCACCCACTTTGTCTCATCAAGAGCATAATGAATTTGTTGCTTATGTTGTGGACAAAGTCGCTGGGCGCATACCGGTCATTGCTGGGACAGGGTCAAACTCTACAGTCGAGGCAATTGAATTATCACAGAATGCACAGGAATCAGGTGTTGATGCTGCCTTGAGTGTTGTGCCCTATTACAATAGGCCAACCCAAACAGGATTGATTAGGCACTTTGCTGAGATAACTAAAAATTCAGATATACCCCATATTTTATATAATGTCCCAAGCCGCACAGTGGCAGATATTTTGCCGGATACAGTCGCAGAACTTGCCGAATATAAGAACATAATAGGCATTAAAGAGGCCACTGGTGATATTAGTAGAGTGGCAAAATTACGTTCTTTGTGTAGTGATAATTTTATCCTGTTATCTGGCGATGATAATACTTGTTGTGAGTTTATGCTGGCTGGGGGAGATGGATGTATGTCAGTGACTGCCAACATAGCACCTGCGTCTATAAGCAAACTATGCCGCTTAGCAACAGAAAATCAGGCAGACGCAGCACGTAAACTCCAAGAAGAACTTATGCCAATCCACGATGCCATAGGTTTAGAGTCCAATCCCATCGCAGTGAAGTATGCATTATTTCTCAAGAAAAAAATTCAAAACTCTATAAGATTGCCTTTAACGACTTTGACTGATGCACATATACCTCAGTTAAAAAGTGCCCTTGAACTTCTTGATAACCTTGAATAAAATCAATCAGGATCCAAGGCATAGGCAACACATACGACTTGCCTTCATTCTTGCCTTCATTAGTATGCTGTTATTAGCATCTTGTTCAGTTAAAACCAATTCCTTTATCGGTGCACGTGACTATGATAATCCTAAACTCCCAGCAAACTCGGTGAAGCAGACGCCTGCCTATTATGTATCGCCACAGACCCCTGCAGAGAGCGACATTGTATTTGTAAAACGTCCAAGGCCTCAACCAGATTTTATAAGTAATGCACCAGCTAATTATGAACAGGTTAAGCTCAAAAACTCCGGCGGATATACACAGGTGCTATCATTAGGTCGCAACTCAAAAAATGAAGTGAGTTTGCTAATAGCCCCCTATAAAAAAGACCTTGATGCTAATAAAGTTATAGAGGTTTTTAATCAACTGGGCATAAGTGTAAAAGATGATGATGCAGATAATTTTAAGAAAGACACCACTCAAGTTATAGAATACTTTCCTGATGATACAAATAAAATCAGCGTCTATCCTTACTACAATTCATTAATGATAAGTGTCTCTACCAATAGCGACAAGCAAAAAAGCAAAAAAGCCCGCAACAAGAATAACCAAGAAGTTAATCCTGGGCTAAGCTTTGAGTATATGAATAACTTAAGAGAACTACTAATAAACATATAGGACATACGCAATGAAAAAAGAACATTTATATTCAGGCAAAGGCAAAAGTATTTTTGCCACTGATAACCCCAATCACATCATTATGCATTTCCGTGATGACTTAACTGCATTTAATGGAGAAAAGAAAGAGACCTGTTTAGGGAAAGGCATCTATCTTAACAATATCAATGCCTTCTTGATGGATAAGCTTGCCCAGCAAGGTGTTAAGACCTCTTTTATAGAGAAGATTAATCAAAGAGAATCCTTAACCCACAAACTAGATATGATCCAACTAGAGTTTGTTGTGCGTAACATAGCTGCAGGAACAATAGTTAAGCGAGTTGGTTTAACCAAAGGTTCGCCATTGAGCCCTCCCATTCAAGAGCTCTTCTTGAAAAATGATAAGTTGGGCGACCCTTTCATAAACATACATTATGTGAATAGCTTAAAAATTACCTCAGCGGAAGTTGTTGCACAAGCAGAAAAAATCTCTTTGCAGGTAAATGATATTATCAAGGATGTTTTTACCAAGATTAATATTGATTTGGTTGACTTCAAGCTAGAGTTCGGCCTGTTAGATGGCGAGTTATATTTGGGCGATGAAATATCTCCTGACACTTGTCGTCTATGGGATCAAAAATCTAAACGACCATTTGATAAAGATTTGTTCCGCTTTGACTTAGGCGATGTGAAAGAAGGTTACGACAGAATATGTGAACTGCTAGGTCTGAAAGTTACTATAGATACTCATGATTTACAGGCAGATCATCAGGATAATTAATAGCTAACTTAATACTAGCTCACCGACAATATTTTCACTTAATCCTTGGCGGATAAAGTGCCTTTGCTGAGAATAACTTTGCTCTTTTTGCAACTCAATTCTACCTAATAGCCAAGATAACTTAACCCACAAAGAACATAAACTATAACCCTCTGCTAGGATAGCCCCTAAATCTAAGGAACGTTTAAGAGGAGGATAAATTGAGGATACTCGAGAGTGATGCATTGGCCTGATTACTATATGCTTATTATGTTGAAAAGAAACTTCAATAAAATTAATTAATTCATCAGTTAAGTTACCTTCCCCCATGCCTTGAATAAGGCATAATTTCCAAGTCGGATTTTTAGCAAAGTCAGCAAGAGTTATTTTATTCATAGCTGGCATGGCATTAATAAATATCATATTGTCACTAAACCTAGCTGGGTCTTTCAATGGTTTGGCGGGGGTAGCAGTCCGCCGACAATGGGGCTGTATAACTAGTTTGTTTTTGTCAATTTGTGCCAAGGACTCTATTTGAGGAGTGGTAAAAATAGCATTATCCGCTGAGACAATCTTTGTTGCCCGCGAAGCACGCCAGACCTTGCCAGCAAACACCACAACCACCTCACCTATGTCGGAACAAGCAACATCCACTGAGTCCTTAAGATTGCGCCAAGCATCAGTATCCGCTAAGTCGGGGCTAATACAAGAGCCAGTAAATACTATAGGGCATTCAAGATCTGTACCAAAATTATAAGCAACAGCTGCTGCAGAATATGCCATAGTGTCTGTTCCATGACTAACTATAAATCCATCATACTCAGGAATGAGGTCGCTAAGCTTATTAATGAGTAATTGCCAAATATCAATACCTATGCTGCTGCTATCCTTGTAGCATAAAACATAACTAGTTATGCTAAGGTCTTTTGACTTTAGGTCATTAAGTTCTTCATAATTCAGCGGCTGGTCAGGAATTTTACTCTCACCATCACTAGTGTTCATTCCTATGGTTCCTCCAGTTATTATTAGGGCTATTTTTTTCATAAAGAAATTATCTATATATTTGTAAAAGTTCTTGATAATATTCTATAATATATTTTATTAGGTATCTATTTATGTAGTGCCTTATATTTTATTTATATAAACTAATATACTAATTATGATCTATTTACAATTATGTTTAAGAGGGATTAAACCAATGAAAGCACTTCCTGCTTTCACGCTGACTTTACTAGCTTTAATACTAGGCAGTTTTACACTGGTGGCATGCTCACCTAGCAGTGAAACGACAACTGCCCAATATACGGGTGATAACTGGGACAAGGTCCTAGAAGAAGCCCAAGGGCAAACAGTTTACTGGCATGCTTGGGGTGGTAGCCCAACCATCAACAGCTATATAAGTTGGGTTGGCGAATATGTCAAAGAAACCTATGACATAGAGCTAAAGCAAGTGAAGGTTAAAGACACTGTTAATGTTGTGACGCAAGTGTTAACCGAGAAGACCGCCGATAAGAATACTGATGGGTCTGTTGACATGGTGTGGATCAATGGCGAAAATTTTCGGGCAATGAAAGACAATGATTTATTATTTGGACCTTTTGCAACAAAAATGCCAAACTTTAAATTTGTAGACACCTTGAATAAACCAACAACCTTGGTGGACTTCACTGTCCCGACAGATGGTTATGAATCTCCTTGGGGAATGGCACAGCTTAACTTTATCTATGACAGTGCCCGAGTCATTAGCCCGCCCACTAGCATAGAAGAACTACTTGCTTATGCCAAAGCAAATCCTGGAAGATTTGCCTATCCTGCACCGCCCGACTTTATGGGTTCCACTTTCTTAAAGCAAGTGCTTTATGAAACAATGGATGATCCCTCTTTACTACAACAGGAAGTTACAGAAGATAACTTCCAAGAAAGTGTCCAAGGTCTAATTAGTTTCTTAGATGAAATAAAGCCCTACCTATGGCAAAGTGGTAGAAACTATCCACGTGATACTACTATGATAGAACGATTATTAGCCGATAATGAAATTGATTTTGCTATTACTTTCAACCCTGGACATGCATCAGAGGCAATTAAAGACGGCCGTTTACCAGAAAGTGCGCGTTCTTTTGTGATGAAAGACGGCACCATAGGCAATACACATTTTGTGGCAATACCTTATAACTCTGGTTCTACAGCCGCTGCTCAAGTAGTCGCCAATTTTCTTATATCTCCTCATGCTCAGGCACGCAAGGCCGACCCTAATGTATGGGGTGATCCAACAGTACTTGGTATGCAATTACTTAGCCCAGCAGATAAGAAATTATTTGATGACTTGCCTCTTGGTCCAGCAACTTTAACAGCTAGCGAATTGGGTAACGTTCTTCCTGAGCCGCATTCTTCGTGGATGGAAAAAGTGGAAGAAGTTTGGATGGAAAGATACATCAACTAACTCTGCTTAGTTAACCAACAACCTGAAATAACCTAAATAATAAGGGACTAATAGCTACTATTAGTCCCTTTGTGTTATTGTGTTACAAAAAAATATAGAGCCGGATCAATACCGCAATAATGTAGCCATAGTAATAATAAAAAAAGGTAAAGTCCTCTTATTGGAAAGAGTTGGTAAGCCGGGTAGTTGGCAGTTCCCTCAAGGCGGCGTAGATGCCGATGAAGAGCTAGAGGATGCCATGTGGCGTGAATTAGATGAAGAGACAGGCATTGATAAAAAACACTGTTCTATCAAGGGTCGCACATCCGAATATCTATATTATGATCTCCCTAAAAAGTATTTAGCCCCAGAAAAATTAAGAGTATTTAAGGGACAGAAACAAATTTGGTTTTTACTGGAGTTGCTTGCTGATGATAGTGTAATAAATCTAAATGCTTCCACAGAAGAAAAGCCAGAGTTTCAAAGTTGGCAATGGAGTAGCTACTGGAGTGCTATCCATCAGTCGGTATATTTTAAGCAAGATGTCTACCGTCAAGCAATGACGGAAATGTTAACCCAAGCAATCAAACTAGGCGTTTAATCCAGATTAATATTTTACTGAGTTGGTTAATCTATTGAGTGGCTGTAGCTAATCAACTGGTAATAGTAATCAAACTAGGCGTTGAATCCAGATTAATATTTTACTGAGTTGGTTAATCCTCAGTTAATATATAGCAAATCAACTGGTAATACACCAGTCAATTAATCTATCAAGATAAGTTATTCTAACGTTTAGAGAATTGTGGGCTCTTACGTGCCTTACGAAACCCAACCTTTTTCCGCTCAACCTTGCGTGAATCACGGGTAAGATAACCATTTTTACGTAAGAATTTTCTGAGCTCTTCGTCATACTGCAACAATGCTCTGGCAATGCCGTGGCGTATAGCCCCTGCCTGTCCATCAAAACCACCACCTTTCACGGTAATCTTTATATCAAACATTGATTCACCTTCAAGGCGAGTAAGTGGCTGAATTGCCGCTTCGCGAATTCTAGATATGGGAAAGTATTCTTCCAATGAATTATTATTTACTCTTATGCTGCCTTTACCTCCCTGAACAAAGACACGGGCACTGGCTGTTTTACGTCTACCAGTTGCATAAAAAACTTTACCTGGGGCAGGAGATGTTAATTTTTTAGGTGGAATAATTTCTTCAGC
The DNA here is from genome assembly GCA_015163845.1 of Candidatus Portiera sp. Taxonomy (GTDB): domain Bacteria; phylum Pseudomonadota; class Gammaproteobacteria; order CBDBNL01; family JAAOII01; genus JAAOII01. The sequence goes on along the minus strand of JAAOII010000192.1, from coordinate 3,862 downwards.
CACATCCGTAAGATAGGTGAGTTCTCTGCTAGGGGAAGAACGTTTGTCCCTCTTATCATATTTGTTATATTTATCTTGTTCTTTGTCGGCATTGGCAGGGGCACTCTTTAATGGAACTGGTTTTGTATCCACATTAATATTACTGGATACAGCCGGGGCCATCTTTTCTGTATTCTCTGGCTTTGCTTTATTAGGAGTATCATTAGCTGCAGTTTCATTGACTGGATCTGCAGATTTATCTGTTGCCTTATTTGTCTCCTTCCCTTGATATTTACCTTGATCTTTACCTTGATGCTTCTCTTGCCCTTGATGCTTCTCTTGCCCTTGATGCTTCTCTTGCCCTTGATGCTTCTCTTTACCTTTATTTTTCTCTTGATCTTTACCTGGAGCCTCAGATGCCTTTGGTTTGCTTGTAGCAGAATCAGCTACTACATCTTTAGCATCGCTATTAGATTCTTTCTTAGATGCTTCTTTGGATTTGTCCTTATATTCTTTTGGGGATGCTTCCTTAGATGCTTCCTTAGATGCTTCCTTGGATTCTTCTTTAGATGCTTCTAACTTCCCTTCTAACTTTTCACTTGAAACCTGCTCTGCAGTTTCATTTTTAATATCGCCTTCGTTATCTTTAGTATTCATAATAAATAATGTAATCTTATAATTCTAATAATGCTGGAGTTTGAGCTGAATGGGGATGTTCTCCCTTCGCATATATCTTCAATCTAGTCAGCATAACTCTACCTAGAGGACCGCGTGGAAGCATTCCTTTAACGGCTAGATAAAGAACCTCTTCAGGTTTTTTCTTCAATTTATCCTCAAGTAAGACAGTTTTCAGCGCACCTGGATAACCACTATGGCTATAATATTCTTTCTGAGTCAGTTTATTGCCAGTAAAGGTTACCTTTTCAGCATTTATGACTATAATTCCATCGCCCATGTCTACACCAGGAGTATACTCTGGCTTATATTTGCCACGTAATCTAATCGCAATCTTGCTTGCCAAACGCCCGGTTATGGCGCCAGCGGCATCAACTAGGAACCATTTGTTCTCAATTTTCCCTTTAGGATAATAACTTTTCATAAATACAATTATACCACACCAAATTAGCAAAATCTTCGCATATTTTGGCTAAAATCTTAATTATGCGAAGTATTAAATTTGTTCAGGATTTTAATTTCATTATAAATGAAGTATTCCAAGAAATTCGTGGCGAGAAGCTAGTAGAGTCCTATTTAAAAAATAACCCAGTAGCCTCAAGTCCTTTAGCGCTTTTAGCTATAGGTAAGGCATCTGTAAGTATGGCACGAGGAGCCGCTAAACAGCTCAATGAACCACCACAAAGAACTTTAGTGATTACCAAATACAAACACTATGACGGCAATTTAGAACTGCCTAATCTGCAAGTAGTAGAAAGCGGCCATCCCATACCAGATGCTATGTCTTTGCAGGCCGGGCAAGAAGTTATAGAATTATGTAACTGGCTAAAGCAAAAGTGTTTAGACAACCCAAGTAATGATAATTGGTTATTATGCTTGATATCTGGAGGTACCTCAGCTTTAGTTGAAAAGTTAAAACCAGGAATATCCTTGGAAGAATTACAAAGTGTCAATCTCCAACTGCTTAGTAGTGGTGAGGACATCGCTAATATGAACTTGCAACGCAAACAAATGTCTTTACTGAAAAATGGCGGTTTAGCCAATCAACTTGATATACCTACTAAAGCACTTTATCTGTCAGACGTGCCTACCAACGACCCAGCAGTTATTGGATCTGGAGTTCTCAAATCACCCCACAAACCACAGATCAGTCATGAGATTTTGGCTGATAATGCCTATGCCCGCCACCAAGCACAAAGGATAGCTACAGAACTTGGTTATTCAGTAGTCCTGCATCCCAAATTATTAGAGAATAGTGTTGAAGAATCAGCTACAGAAATGCTTGGTGCGATGCGACAAGATAGCGGTAAGTTACATATATGGGGTGGCGAACCAGTTATAAAGTTACCAGACAATCCTGGAATTGGTGGACGCAATCAACATCTTGCTTTATTAATGGCAAAACATTTGGCTGGTAAATCACCTGCCTGTTTTGCTTCTATAGGGACAGATGGTAGCGATGGAATGACTGAATATGCTGGAGCTATAGTCGACAATCATACTAGCGGCAAAATAACCAACCTAGAACAAGAAATTGAGCGGGCAAATAGCATGGAAGCATTAATTCAGGCAAATGCTAATATTATGACCGGTGCCAGCGGCAGTAACTTAATGGATATTATGCTTGGCTATTGCGAAGTGGATCAATAACTAAACAACTAAATAATTAAGCAGCCCCTATTAAGATCCCCCTATTAAGATCCCCCTATCAAACCGAAATAAGTATTACCTCTGTTATTATTTTTGATAACTTTATATTCTTTCTGATCTCCTTGTTCAGTAGAATACCTTAGAGGCCTGGGAATTACTATGGATTCCTGTAACCAAGGTATCTCTTCATATTCTTTGGCGGATACCTCATAAAATATATATCCTCCAGTTTTAAGCAAGTTCTTTGCCAATAATAAAGGTACACACTTCTTGAAATAGTCAGTATTATAGGGTGGATCTATGAAAATTATATCAAAGTCCTCTTTATGACTCCTATTTAACCAACGATAAACATCTCTTCGCAGGACCAGCAAATCATCTTTAGTATAACCAAACTCACTGGATTGTTCTTTAAGGCAACGACAAGTGTAAGAATGCTGTTCAATTAAAATTGCCTTGGCTGCCCCGCGTGACATTGCCTCCCAAGATAACATACCTGTGCCGGCAAAAAGATCTAGGCAGGTTTTACCAGTTAAGTCATTGCCAATCCAATTGAATAGAACTTCTCGCACAATTGCTTGTGCTGGCCTTGTGCCAGAAGCTACAGGGACGCCAAGTTTTTTGTTTGTGTAAATTCCCCCAGTTATGCGTAAGTTATTAGCCATTATAGATCATCACAACTTTCATCTGCAATAGTTGCAGTCCTTTTAAGTAACAAAACCGAGGCATAATGCTAAGCATCTTGCCTCGGTTAAGTATTATCCTTTTATAGAATATTTTGTGTTAGGAGTTATTGTGGATAAACAATTTCTCCGCGTCGGTTCTCCGACCAAGCACTCTCGCCTGAGCCAGAGTTAATTGGTTTTTCTTCGCCAAAACTTTCAACACGTAGCCGATCTGTTGGAATGCCCTTGACCCTTAGGTAGCGAGCAATTGACTCCGCTCTTCTATTGCCAAGAGCAAAGTTATAATCTATGGTTCCACGCTCATCGGTGTGTCCTTCAATGATAGCTAAAAAGTCATCATTTTCTTCTGTTTTTTGAATAATATATTCAGCGTTTGCATCAAGATCATCATAGGCATCTGATTGAATCTCTGAACTATCATATTCAAAGTAAAATACTGTGCTTAAGTCATCTCCTGATATTGCATCTGCTGATGGTTTTACTTGTTTATTACTACAAGAGGCAATAAAAAGTACCGCCAATAGTAAAATCAAGTGATTTTTGTATGTTTTCATAATATTTCTTCGTATGTTTAAGTAACTCATACTTAAATTATAGGGTCATATTTAAATTAATCAAGTTAATTCTTAATATTATAGTGAAATAAATTAATTTACCGCCTTTTATCCCCTATATTGTGTTTTGCAGAATATCTTACAGGTTTAAAAAACTAACTCAACTCTTCTATTTTCTGCCCAGGCCAGCTCTCCACTATTCGTAGAAAGAGGAATCTTTTCACCATAACTTATTGCCTGTATTTTGTTGCGGGGCAAGCCCTTGGTTACCATGTAGCGGACCACACTATCAGCACGCCTTTGCCCAAGTGCTAAATT
>JAAOII010000191.1 GCA_015163845.1 Candidatus Portiera sp. | reverse complement strand
CTCAATATGATTTACTAATTGCTCGGGCCATTTCAGTCCTTTGGTGTTTAGTGAAAAGTTATAGGCCTCTACAGAATGTTCCCACTGTTCTAATTGAAATGAATTGCTATTTTTCCAAGGTAATAAAGAATAGGCATTATCTATATTGTCTAATTTTTCTATGAAAGCTGAAGCATTGTTGATATTGAAAAATTGCTGATAATTATTCTCGTTTATTTCTAAGTTAAGTTGTAAGTCATTAGTCGTGAAAATATAATGCGCGGCATCTTTATTATAATAATGGAGTAACCCATTGGCTATAAAAGATTGACGGCAATGGTAATTATCATAAACAGGAATGATATTGAATTGATGGTTTGCAGGATTGGGATCCCGTTGCTTCTCATAGAAAGGCATTAAGTGATGAACATGAGAAAATCTTTTGTTGTATAGATTCTCTAGTTCTGCAATCTTGCCAAGGGAATAATGGCGATGCATTATCACCAATACTGGTTTACTATTTTTGCTTGTTGCTTTCATGTTTCACTTGTTAATAAAATATAATATAATATAATCATTATATAGATATTCTAACAAAGAGTAATAATTTATAAGCAATGAAAAAAAATATATTTGGATTAACTAAAAAGAGAAGATGCATGGTGCGTCTGCAAGAAATTATTAATTTCCTCAGACCAATTGATGCAGGATATGAGTTAATTAGATTAGGTAATCCTGATGGGGATGGGGGATATTTAGTTCCTGATGATTTAGACGGAATTAGTCATTGCTTCTCCCCAGGTGTGGATAAGATGGCTGATTTTGAAAAAGATATGATAAAGAGGGGAATAGCTTGTTACCTAGCTGATGGGACAGTTGATGCTCCACCTGTTCAGGATGAAATGATTAACTTCACTCAAAAGAATCTAGGAAGCGAAGATACTAGCCCTAAAGAAACAGAACTTAGTTCAAGCCCACCAACAATGCGATTAGATACTTGGATGAAAGAAAGCCCTTATACTGGTGATTTGATTCTGCAGATGGATATAGAGGGTCATGAATATGAGGTTCTTAATTCTGTGCAGAATGAAATATTAAGAAAATTTAGAATCATAGTGATTGAACTTCACGGCATGGGAGATTTAGTCCGTCGGAAGAGAAGGTCTAAGGATAGAATTATCTATGAAGTCCTAAGGAAGTTATCAACTGATTTTTCTGTAGTTCATGTTCACCCTAATAGCGTTGCTGCGATAAAATTATGGGAGAATTATGAAATACCTGGGTTATTAGAGATAACTTTTTTGCGTAAAGACAGAATACATAATCCTAAGCCCATTAAAAAATTACCTCATCCACTTGATCGCCCTAACATGCCAGGTCATCCTGAAATATCATTAGACAAATTCTTATAAATAATAAAATACTCTAGATACTTGTCATCTCTTTCATTGACAACTAGGCACCAAGTATTTTTGAGAATGGGCCAGCGAGATAAATTAAGTCAAGGTGGGACATAATTATTTAGGAATGCCTTATAATTATTTGGGAAGTGTCTATATATTTTTTGGATTTTGGGGATATTTGCGTTATAACTTATAATATGATTAGAATATTGAGGCATTCATGCTACATTTAATAAAAATATTTGCAAACATTTGACAATATGCAATCTATAATATCAGCTCAGGTTATGGTACTTGACACATCTAAAGACAAGATATGGGTGAAAGCCAGTTCTTGCGATAACTGCGACACTTGCAATTCTGGCGGTGGTTGTCGTAGTCGTTTATTCACTATGTTTAGTAGTCAAGACAAAGTATTCAAGTTGGATGTAGCAGCCAAGCATAGCTATGAGCCGGGCGATAATTTGATATTGTCTTGCCCTGATGTCTTGCCTTTATTGATAATGACAGTTCTGTATTTTGTACCAATGATAATTTTTGTTATATTAACAGCAGTAGGTCATTATACTTTACAGCTTGCCGAGCCCTGGACGATTACTTTGGCTGTGGCAGGATTTCTGGTATACTATGGTTTTTTATATCTTGTCAAGCCAGTATGGGTTTGGCAAAAATTATTAGCATTTAAAATTAGTAAAATAACAAGCAATTATGAGTAAATCTTTAGTTATAGTGGAGTCACCCGCTAAAGCAAAAACAATTAATAAATATTTGGGGAGCGATTATTTAGTGCGTTCATGCATAGGGCATATCCGTGACTTGCCCAAGAGCGGTAGTGGCCGTAGGACTAAAGAGCCCCTACCCGAAGTCCCAGCTGAAGGAGAGAAGTATGCCCGCATCATTCGTTCCATGGGAGTTAATCCATATAAAGGGTGGGAAGCAAAGTACGAAGTTTTGCCAGGCAAGGAAAAAGTCATCAAAGAATTGAAGGGCTTGGCTGAGTCAGCTAAAGATATTTATCTCGCAACTGATCTTGACAGAGAAGGTGAGGCGATTGCTTGGAACTTGCAAGAGGTTCTGGGTAAGGACAAAAAGTATAAACGAGTGATGTTCGCTGAAATAACTCAAGAGGCAATTCAGGCAGCATTCGCTGAACCCTTGGAAATAGACCGCCATAAAGTTCATGCTCAACAAACCCGTCGTTATCTAGATAGGGTTGTTGGCTATATGGTTTCCCCACTATTATGGAAGAAGGTTGCTAGGGGTCTATCTGCTGGCAGGGTTCAGTCGGTTGCGGTTAAGTTGATCACCGAAAGAGAACGTGAGATTAGACGTTTCCAAGCAGATGAGTTTTGGACTATGGATGTTGATGTTGAGAGTGAAAACAAACACCAACTTACTCTGGAGGTCTCAAAGCATAAGAATAAAACTTATAAGCCAACCTCTCAGGAAGAATCTGATAAGTCACTGCAAGAGATTAAGCAAAGTAAAATAATACTAGAAGAGGTTCAGCAAACAAAACAAAAGAGCAGTCCTCCTCCTCCTTTTATTACTTCAACTCTGCAGCAGGCAGCCAGTACTCGTTTGGGCTTTACCATCAAGAGAACCATGATTGCCGCCCAGAAGCTATATGAAGCAGGTTTTATTACTTATATAAGAACAGATTCCGTAAATATTAGTAACTCTTCCCTGAAACAGTGCCGTGCTTACATAGAAGACACATTTTCCAAGAAGTATTTACCTGAAAGTCCACGTTATTACAAAAGCAGGTCAAAGCAGGCCCAAGAAGCCCATGAGGCGATTCGCCCCAGTAGTGTTTCCATGTCAGTAGAGATGTTGCCAGCAAGTTCAAGTATTGGTTCT
>JAAOII010000190.1 GCA_015163845.1 Candidatus Portiera sp. | reverse complement strand
GCTACTGGAAGTTGGCTTGAGCTATCTCAAGATGGGGCATAGTGCCACTTTACTTTCTGGTGGCGAAGCCCAAAGAATAAAATTGTCCAAAGAACTCAGTCGCACCAACACTGGCAAGACCTTGTATTTCTTGGATGAACCAACCACTGGTTTACACTTCCATGACATCAAACAACTACTCAGCGTCTTGCACAAACTCAAAGACCTAGGCAACACTGTAATAGTGATAGAGCATAACCTTGACGTAATCAAGACAGCCGACTGGATAATTGACATGGGACCAGATGGTGGTAATCGTGGCGGTAATGTCATAGGATTTGGCACACCAGAGGAACTCAGCAAACAACCCTCATCCGTAACTGGCAAATATCTCAAAAAGTTGCTCGGGCAAAAGGTACAGGCGGGACAAAAGGCACAAAGCAAGAAAGTTGATAAAGCAGCTAGCAAAGCCACGAAGCTTAGCAAAACACCCGCCAATAAATCAACCAAGAGCAGCAAGGAAACAAGTAAGTCAAAAAGCCCAGGTAAAACATCCAAGCAAAAAAACTCCCTAAACAAATAGCTCAATAATTATTCAAGAATAAATGAACACGCAAAACAAAGAGTTCAACACTATAGCCGAGTTGCTATCTGCTTTGGCTGATGGTGAAATGATTGTCCTATGCGATAATGCCGACAGAGAAAACGAAGGGGACTTAGTAATGGCAGCAGAAAAAGTAACTGCAGAAGCCATCAACTTTATGGCAGGTGAAGCCCGTGGATTGATTTGCTTATCCCTAACTCCACAAAAGTGCCAAGAACTAAATATTCAACTTATGGTGCCTCACGATGATAATGATTCATCTCACAAAACTAACTTCACTGTATCAATTGATGCCAAACACGGAACCTCCACTGGTATATCAGCGGCTGATCGTGCCAAGACCATCCAAACCACAATAGCAAACGACAGCAAACCAGAAGAGTTAGTAAGACCGGGACACATCTTCCCACTAATGGCACATCCAGATGGCGTGATGGGACGTAATGGCCACACAGAAGCAGCTAATGAATTAGTGAAAATGGCAGGCCTAACCGAGGCAGCAGTCATAGTAGAAATAATGAACCCCGACGGTACCATGGCCAGAGTCCCAGAACTACTCAAGTTTGCCGCCAAACACCAACTCAAAATTGGCCAGATAGCTGATCTCATCGCCAGCAAAAAATAACCCCTCCATAATCCACCCCTCCTAAATCTAAGAGTAGAAATAATGAACCACGACGGTTCTCTCTAGGGCCAGGGTCCCAGAACTACTCAAGTTTGCCGCCAAACACCAACTCAAAATTGGCCACATAGCTGATCTCATCGCCAGCAAAAAATAACCCCTTCAAATCCCTCCCTCCTAAATCTATAGGAGAATCTGTTAATTATTTTGACAAATCTCAAGATTTATCTTATAATATGGATACTATGAAAGCTATAGAGCATAAAGAAGAAACTATTTTGGAAGAATGTCGGCGGATACGTAATCAACTGTCCGCAGAATATGAATATGATAACATTAGATAATTCTGTTCTTCAATTAATAGCTGGACTAACCAGTAAGGATGTAGCTAGACCTATAGAGGTCAAAGATAGGAGTACTGATAATACAATAGCTATAAGCAAGGAAGTATTATTGTGGGCTGTGGGGTGTTCTGGGAGATCTATAAGTGAAATTGAAGGTAAAGATATAGGCATTAATCTCTCTGCATGGATTGACGAGAGCAAGAAACCTACCCTTAAACAATTACAAACATTTGCAGATAGAACCTACACTTCCGTTCCTCTACTGCTATTAAATCATCCAGTTGAAGAGGAATTGCCAATTAAGGACTTCCGCTTGCTCAGTGATAACACCAGCCACCAACCAACGCGGAATTTATTAGATACCATCTATGATTGTAAGCTGAAGCAGGACTGGTATCGGGTATATTGTGTGAATGAAGGCCTAGACAAATTAGACATAGTTAGACGCTTCACGCCAAATCAAGATTACCGTGATGTCGCTCAAAAGTTAAATGATTATTTCTCTTTCAGCGATAAGACAAGTGATTATAGTAAGTATGTTTCTCTCATAGAAAACAAAGGTATCCTAGTCATGTCCACTAGCACAGTGAAAGGTAATACTCATAGAAAACTATCCTTAGAAGATGCTAGAGGATTTGCCCTACATGATGAGTATGCGCCAGTCATTTTTGTTAATGCAGATGAGAGCGTCAATGGTAAAAAGTTTACCCTCATGCATGAACTGGCTCACATAGTCATAGGGGCTAGCGGTATATCCAATAATTATACAAGTCAAAAAATTAAAGATAAAACAGAAATTTGGTGTAATAAGGTTGCAACAGAAATACTCGTCCCAGAAAATAGTTTCCGTGACTCTTATTTGCCTGATAATATTGATCCTTTTTCTTGCATGGAGGATATGGCAGAGAAGTTCAAGGTTAGTACTTTAGTAATTATGCTCAGGATACTTGAGCTTGGCTATTACAAGGGAATAGAGAAAGATTTCTGGCAGAAATTTGCAGCAGAAAAGATACGTTTAATTAAAGAGTTGAATAATAAAACTAGTGATGGAGGCAATTTTTATAATAATGTCCCAAGCAGGAATAGTAAAAGATTATGCGAGGTATTATTAAATTACACTTTAGCAGACAAGACCCTATATCGTGACACAATGAAACTGCTCAACATTCATAAGCCACAGACATTAAACAAGCTAATGAGTAGATTTCTATGACCTATCTAATAGATGCTAGTTCATTAATGCAATCTCAAAGAGTGCGTTATCCATTACAAAATTTTCCAGGTGTATGGGATTTTCTACATGAACTGCATAAAAAGGATAAACTTTTCAGCATTGATAAAGTCAAAGATGAAATAAATGATGGCGATGAGCATGATGAATTGAAAAAATGGGTCAATAATCCAAAATTAAATAAATTCTTTACTAGTGCTAACTTTGTTAACCTGCAAGATAACATAAGGATTATAGAGAATGGGCTTGCTTCTAAAAACTATGATCCATCAGCCATATTTGACTTCCTTAAAGGAACTGATTGTTATTTGGTAGCTTATGCTATGAGGGCTTCGGCTACAGAGAAAATTGATTACATCGTAATTACTGAAGAAGTTGCAAGCAACAGTACAATGAAAATTAAAATTCCAGATGTATGCAAGATTGCAGACACTGAATACAACTCCTTTATAGGTCTGATAAAAAAAGAAAATCCTAAATTCGTATTACATAAAAGTGGAATAGTCGGATAATAATTATTGAATACTATGAAAAATATAGAGCATAAAGAGGAAACTATTTTGGAAGAATGTCGGCGGATACGTAATCAACTGTCCGCAGAATATGCAAAGGATCCTAAGAAGTATATGGAGAATGTGTATAAGAGGCAAGAACAAATGAAGGCAGAAGGAGTCAAATTTGCACCTATACCTCCTACGCCTCCATGGATCAAGGAGTATTTGCAAATATCCAGAGCTCGGCGAGCTGCTGAAAAAGCATCTCAGAAAAAGTAACTCATAGCTGACCTAATCGCCAGCAAACAATAACTCCTTTCTAATCCTAACTACTTATTAGGTGCTGGATTGGTTATAATTTCAATTAATTATATTGGGGAGCATGTCAAGAACTTCTTTAAAGAGAACCTCTGACCTTCTAATAACAACTGCTTTTCCCCAAGTATCGGATGTTAAGTAGTCATCCATGTTAGGAAATGCTCCTGCCATTTTTAGAACCTCTTTTTTATCAGGCCAAACTTTTTTGCTGGTTGCTTTGTCCCAGTTTTTAGGAACTAGAGCCACATTACCGAGAGTATTAACCAATCTATTAGTTTCTTCTATCTCATCATGGTTCATGCTATTCCTATACCATTTAGTCTTTTGCCAATTTCTAGGGATAATATACTCAAGCTTGCTCTTAAAATCAATAGTTTCTATATCTGCTTTGTTTTGATCTATCTGCTTTAAAGCGACAAAGTATAATAAAAGTTTCCAATAATCTGGTTTAGTTTTATTAGAAGTTAATAACCCGCTATAAAACTCATCATCACTGGGAAATTTACGAGTTTCACTATCATATTTAGCAATGAAACTGGGAAAGTCGGCATCATCTTTTGACATATCGTGTACTGCTTGACAAAAAAGATAATTATAATTCTTACCTGTCAGATTGCAAAAAGATCGGCGTAGCATAAAGTTGATGATCGCATTAGCAAAATTCTCTCTCATAGTATCATCTTGATAGCGATGATAGTAATACAATATTAAAGGGTGAACGGATGTACTTCTAATAATACCGAGGGTTAGGAATAACCTCCCATTCCAGTCACTGTATTTGATACTATCAATATCATTAAGAGTAAGGAAATACTTTCTATAAATTTCAGCATGTTCCTTGATATCTATTAGTAGCTCATTAATTTTCTTTTTATTGGATTGGGCATTTATAAACTTCTTATATTCAGCAAATAAAGCATCCATAGTAATTATGCTGTTATTTCTTTTTAGTTTGATTACCAAGAAACTATGGAGGAATAGTTCTAAATTATTTCTACTTTTTTTCCCTTTACTAGAAGCTGCAGTTTGCCACCATTTATGATCATCTTTCTCAAAAAGTTGCTTCCAAAACTCTTCGTATGCATTTAATAACTTATCATCACTATCAAACCTTTCTTTACGGAAAATATAATTCTTAACTAATTCAGATACGCTAAGTGGCTTGCCTAGAGAGTTAAGAGTATCAAATATTTCTTGTTCATCATCTTCTTCTTTTAGACCTATCCGAACGAAGGAAATATTGCTCCTTTTTTTAGATGAATCAAGCACCTTTCCATCTGAACTTATTATGGACATCAAAGTTCTTTTTCTATCCAGAACACTCAAGTCCTTAACATTCTCGGGAATATTATTTTCTACCTCCATAGAGTTAATGATTTCTTCTTGTATCTTTTCCCTAAAAAAATTATAGCACTTGAATATATTGTACCTTTTATACTTTTTCTCACAATTAATAATGACTCCCGTATGACTACTACAATTAATAATATCGTTGTAACACTTTTTATCATACAAGCTGCATTCTATTCTTGGACGTGCTTCCTGTAATTTATTCTGGACTTTCAACATTTGCTCTATATTGAACCTTAACTCGTTTTCTTCATCATTATCACAGAGATTCTCTAATGCCTTTAGCAATATAGAAATAGTTATCAAACGTTGTTGACCATCAACTACTTCCAGTTCATTGGATTTGCTGTAGGGTTTTGATTTCTTAAATAGTAAATTACCCATGAAATACTCTGATCTATCAGGGTTTATATAAAGAGCATATACACCCTCCCATAAATCCTGCCAATTATCTTCATCCCAAACATATTTTCTTTGAAAAAAAGGAATAACTAAAGATGTGCTTTGAGTGAAAATATCTATTAAGTTAATTCTGTCCGCTTCTATCATATTATCTACCTACTAATATAAGGCCATACCTTAGTTGCAATATTAAATAACTTCATACCTCTTATATCAATATCGTCTTCTGTCCAAGAATCTTTATCCAGAAAATCAGTAGTCAATTCCAGTCGGCAATATTTTTTTAGTTCTGCTTTTTTCCTGCTCCAACTTTTATTACCTATAGATGAATTAACTGCTTGCTTCACTAGGGTCAAATTTCCTATAGTTTTTATCGTATTATCTCTATTTAATTCTTCTTCATATCCCATGTTGTAATCCTGCCAAACAGTATTTCGCCATGTTTTAGGCATGATATGCTCCACTGTATTTTTATATGGAACTCTACTATCGTCATTAGTAGAAATTAATTGCTTTAGAGCGATAGAGTATAGTAATAGATGTGGTAATTTATTCCGAGGATGAACTTGTGCAAAGCATTCTTTAAATTCCATATTATTAGGCATACGAATATTATCGTTTTTATTAGTTGCATGAATTATGAAATCATTAAAATTACCTTTATCATTTGCCATAAAACTCAATGACTCTATGAACAATGTATCATAATCTCCTTTAGGCATTTTACATACAAGACGCCTAACCAAATAACTATCTAATGAACTAGAAAACTTTGCTCTTTTAGTATTACTTTTAAAATTATGATAACAATATAATATCAACGGGTCGGCAAGGGACATCCCATCATAGGTTAGAGTAGCAAAGAGACGTTTTTCTACTTCGTCAAATCTCATTTCATCTTTTGGAATTATTGGAAGAAAATCATTAAAGTAGGTTATTGCATATCCTTGCATCTGTATCAGCAGTTCTTTAAGCTTATTTTTCTTATGATATTCAGTTACAATTTTCTTATATTCTTTAAACATATTATGAAACTTAACTCTTTTTGCCTTACCTGGACTCTCTAATGTCCTCATCACGATTAGGAAAGCATAAAGAAATGCCTCTATATTAGCAATTTTATCTCTTCCTCTGCTGATCTTTTTATCCCACCATGTAACCATTTCATCCTGCTCAAAAATATACTGCCAGTATTTTTTATAGCACTCTTCAGCATTCTTTCTATCTCCCCAAAACTTATCGCTGAAAATAAAATTTTTTATTAGATCAGAAACAAGTAAATTAACTCCATAAGAGTTTACCGTGTCAAATATTTCCTGCTCATTATCTTCATCACCAAGTCCAACTCTTACAAATGCTAAAGATTTATAATCTACGTTCTTTTTGTCTCCAGTAATAACAGCATTCAATTTCAATTTATTGTCTGGCTCAGATATTCCTTCAAGTGACTGAATTTTTTCTTGGAAAAATTTATAACATTCAAATATTTTATTATTCCTATATTCATCTTCTTCAATGTCTTCGTGTTTTTCCTTCTCCATAATATATTCATAACAAGCTTGGTCTAAGTGGCTAGTTCTTATTCTTTTCTCATTAATTCCTTCT
>JAAOII010000189.1 GCA_015163845.1 Candidatus Portiera sp. | reverse complement strand
CTAGACAAAGTAGCTGAAATCTTACGGGCAATATGCCCCGACTTACCCAGACCTATGACAACTATGCGTCCCTTGCATTTAATCATTGCTTGGCAGGCAAGAGCAAAACTCTCATCTATGCTCTGCCTTAATCCATTTATTGCACGTTCTTCTATGTCTAGGGTGCGGAGACCTATCTCAATTAATCGTTTTTTGTCCACAAGTTCTATAATAGTTTTGCAATGATTGGGTTAATCATCATCTACTATAACTCCCCGCGCTTTTTCAATATGTAGTGCTGGTGATAATCCTCGGCAGGATAGAACTTAGTTGCTTTGTCTATTTGCGTGACTATCGGGGAATCATATCTGGCGGATTTCTCCAACTGCTCTTTGGACTCTTCTATTGCGGATAGCTGCTCATCACTAGTATAGAATACGGCAGAACGATATTGGCTACCAACATCTGGACCTTGGCGGTTCAGGGAAGTGGGGTCGTGACAATCCCAGAAAACATCTAGTAGTTGCTTGTAGCTAATTTCTTGAGGATCATATTTAACCAGGATCGCCTCGGCATGTCTAGTGTTGCCACTACAAACCTGCTGGTAGGTTGGATTATCTAAATCACCACCAATATAGCCAACACTTGTATCTTTCACTCCCTTTGTACTGTGAAATAACAACTGGATATGCCAAAAGCAACCAGCTGCAAAAATAGCAGTGGGTAGATTATCTGCAGAATTATTTATCATATCGTTATTTTATACTACATTTTAGATAACTAATCAGTGAATTTTTTCTTGCGGATAACATAGTGAAATATTCCTTCTTCTTGTTTATGATCTTCAAGTATATGGCCTAAATATTTGCAGAAGTTATTCACATCTCGGACAGTGGTGGGATCAGTTGCTTGCATGGATATCAGTTGCCCTTCCGCCACATCTGTCAAGGCAGTGTGCAACATCATTACTGGCTCAGGACACTTTAAGCCGCAGGCATTTATTTCTTTGCTAAACTTCAGTGGAGGAGGCGTATTTTGGGGACTGGTTTTCAAGGTTTTCCTGGTCCCTATATATGTATACCGACAAGATGCTAATACTGGCTGGGGTAACACCTTCCAGAAGTCCCGCTGCTTGTAGATTAGCTGGGCGATGAATATCAAGGAAACTCTGTGCTTCTTTAGATAATCCTGGCACTTGCTGATAATCAAAATCAGAGGGAATGGCAACTTCTCGTTGTCTAGCTAATCTATCTATTTCTGATTGTTGTCTTTCAATATAACCAGAGTATTTTATATCCGTCTCTACTCGCAAAACGCAATGTATGTCCAGTGGGGGTATATCTAGTGGAGGGAATAAGTTTACCTCTTGCAATTTTGCCAGAGATATTTCTGGGCGTTTAAGCAAGTGGGCTAATGAGTGTGCCTGCTTCAGTTTATTGTTCAGGAGTTTGTTTATTTTTGTAAGCTTGTTTTTGTCACCTAGCACTTCGGGGTTAATGATTTCTTTTTCTAACATCTTTTTATAGCCAGATATTCTATCTTGTTTCTCTTGAAACGTCCGCCAAGTAGTAGAATCAAGCAATCCCAATTCGTGAGCAATAGAAGTTAAACGTTCGTCGGCATTATCTTCACGCAACCTTAGTCGGTATTCAGCACGGCTAGTGAACAGTCGGTAAGGTTCGCTAACACCTTTGGATATTAGGTCATCCAGCATTACGCCGATGTAAGATTCACTGCGGCTGGGCAACCATGGATCCTCTTCTCGCACCAAACGAACAGCATTGATGCCAGCAATCAAGCCCTGGGCTGCTGCCTCTTCATATCCTGTGGTGCCGTTAATCTGTCCAGCAAAGAATAGCCCGCGGACATATTTGGTCTCCAATGATTTATTAATATCACGCGGGTCAAAGTAATCATATTCTATGGCATAGCCGGGGCGGGTGATGTGTGCTTTTTCAAAGCCAACCATAGAGCGGACAAATTGCTGCTGGACACTAAATGGGAGGGCGGTAGCTATGCCGTTAGGATAAACTTCCATTGAGTTGAGACCTTCTGGTTCTACGAAGGTTTGGTGTTGTGATTTATCAGCAAAGCGGTGAATTTTATCTTCTATGGAGGGACAATAACGCGGTCCGCTACTGTTAATAGTTCCACTAAATATTGGCGACAAATGCTTGTTATCAGCAACAATCTTATGGGTATTAAGGTTAGTGTGGGTGATAAAGCATGACACCTGAGGTGGATGCATTGCGGCAGTAGCCGAGAAGGACATTACTGGACGTGGAGCATCACTAGGTTGCTCTTGCATAACTGATACATCTATGCTCCTTCTATCAAGGCGGGGTGGAGTGCCGGTCTTCAGACGTCCTACTGTAAATGGTAAGGCACGTAATCTTTGTGCTAGGGCATTGGCGGCTGATTCTCCAGCTCGTCCTCCTTGATAATTTTTCTCCCCTATATGTATGACACCCCCTAAGAAAGTTCCAGTTGCTAAGATTACGCTATCTGCTCTGAACTCCAATCCACTGCCAGTTACTACACCGCGAACTATTTTATCGCCATTGGTTTTGCCATTGGTTTTGCCATTTGTTTTGTCATTTGTTTTACTTGGCCCTTTCTTGGGATCTTCAATGATGAGGTCATTAACAGTTTGTTGAAAAAGATAGAGGTTTTCTTGGGACTCTAACTCATTACGAATGGCTCTCTTATATAGTTCTCTATCACTCTGGCAACGGGTGGCTCGCACTGCCGCACCTTTTGCTGAGTTGAGAACCCTGAAGTGAATGCCTGATTGATCGGCAGCCCTAGCCATTACCCCACCCATTGCATCAATTTCCCTTACTAGATGACTTTT
>JAAOII010000188.1 GCA_015163845.1 Candidatus Portiera sp. | reverse complement strand
TAAGACCTCGCATCATCCAAGCTCCCCCCATATATTTATGGTGGGATTCCTTATTGGTGCGAGGCAACCCCGTTGAAGCAAGAAGTTCCCAATAATTGAATTGTTGGGAGTGTCCTATATAATATCCTCATGAACGATACAAATAAATCTAAAACCGAATACAAGCAATGGCAATGTCAGGTCTGTGCTTTTATCTATGATGAAGAAGAGGGTTGGCCTGAAGATAACATTGCTCCCGGCACCCGCTGGGAAGATGTTCCTAGCGACTGGGTATGTCCAGATTGTGGAGTTACTAAAAGTGACTTCAGCATGGTGGAAATCAACCTTGATTAAGAAGCAATTAAAGGAAATATCACGAAATATCACGAAGCAGAATGGATAGATCATGGAAGTAAAAGTTACTTGGCAAGAAGGCGTGTATTTCCATGGGCAAGCAGGTAAACATACCCTGGCAATAGAAGGTCCTCCAGAAAGTGGCGGAAAGAATCGCGGTGTTCGTCCTATGGAGTCGGTGTTAATCGGGCTGGCAAGTTGTAGTGCTTATGATGTTGTTTCAATTTTGGCTAAATCTCGCCAGCCGCTCGCCAAATGCGAGGTGGATGTCACTGCCCAACGTGCAGATAGTGTGCCTAAGGTGTTTACTAAAATCCAACTCCATTTTAGATTTGCCGCTAATGAAGGCGCTAAGTTGGACGATGAGGTCATTGCTCGGGCTATTGACTTGTCAGTGAACAAATATTGTTCTGTATCCCAGATGTTAACTGCTGGAGGGGTGCAAATAGAGCATTCTCACACTTTAGAAGAATTATCTGCAAATTCCAATAAATCCAATGACTAACGAACAATATACAGAAAGTTTAACCTTAAAAGAAATGAAGGTTGAAATTGGTGAAAATATTTTTGGTTATGTGTATCCTCAAGGTGACATTCCCACATTGGATAAAGTTGATAAATTGTTAAGAAAGGCGGGAGGGAAACCAAAAGAGTGTGATTTAAAAAGTTATCCAAATAATTCTAAAGGCAAAGCAAAACCTGAGTTCATTATAACTTTTAACGATGATAGCAGTACTATAGTCGTTGTAGAATGCAAGAAACAAAATAAGTATCATGCAACCGAAAATAAAAACAAACCTAATTCTTATGCAGTAGATGGAGCTTTGTATTATGCTAAATTCTTGAAGCAAGAATATAATGTTATCGCCATTGCCATAAGCGGCACAAAAAAAGAAAATATTAAGGTATCTGCGTTTCATTGGCCTAAAAATCAAGAGAGTTTTACAGAGTTAGAAAAATCTAGAGACATAATACTGGAACCTAAAAATTATATTGAATTGATTAAAGGTAAAAAACTGCAGAAATCATATTCGCTAGATGATATAAGAAACACCGCAATAGATATGCATAATTATCTAAGAGAAATTAAGATGTCCGAAAAACATAAACCCATATTTATAGCAGGAATTCTGATAGCTTTAGAAGATGATGATTTTGTTAAAAGCTATACTTCGCTAACTTCTTATATTTCAGTAATCCAGAATATAGAAAGTGCTATAGGTAATGTTTTATCTAATAGTGATATTAAGTCAAGCAGGATTACATATATTAAGGATGCATTTAAAGTATTAAAAGAAAATACCAAGTTTAAGGATATTGCATTAGGCCACCATAAATCAATTACTTGGTATGTAGAACAGTTAGAGTTAAAAATTAAACCAATGATGAATTATGCGGACTCTACAATTGATGCATTAGGTGTTTTTTATCATGAGTTTATAAAGTATTCAGGTGGCGATGGCAAAGGTCTAGGCATAGTATTGACCCCTCAACACTTAACAGAATTCATGGCGGAGTTAGCTAATATCAATAAAAATAGCAAAGTATTAGATATATGTTGCGGTTCAGGTTCTTTTCTCGTTACAGCTATGTCCAAAATGTTTCAAAGCGCTAAACAGCATGAAGTAGATGATATCAGAAATAAGCAGCTATATGGTGTTGAAATTGATAATGATCTGTACTCACTAGCAATCGCTAATATGATAATGAGAAAAGATGGCAAATCAAATATATATTATGGCGATTGTTTTAAAGAAGATATAGTTAAGGAATTAAAAGAAAAAAATATTAATGTGGGTCTTATCAATCCCCCTTATTCTCAATCCGATAAAGTTGAGTTAGAGTTTTTAGAAAAATTACTTGACATATTAGTTGTAGGCGGTATTGGTGTTTGCGTTGTCCCTATGTCTTGTGCTATTGGAACAAAATTTAAAGATGTGAGAGAGAGATTATTAAAAAAACATTCACTAAAGGCAGTATTTTCTATGCCTGATGATATTTTCTATCCTGAGGGCACTGTAACTTGTGTAATGGTTTGGGAAGCTAAAAATACTCACGACATTAATCAAGAAGTGTTCTTTGGCTACTTTAAGGAAGATGGATTAGTGAAGAGAAAACAACTTGGAAGAATAGACTATTACGATAAATGGGAAGGAATTCAAGAAAAATGGCTATCGCTTTATAGAAATAGAGACGTAAGAGCTGGCTACAGCATCAGAAAAGCGGTAACTAATATGGATGAGTGGTGTGCAGAGGCATATATGGAAACCGACTACTCAACATTGACAGAGGATGATTTTATAAACACCGTTAAGAATTATGTTTCATATAAATTCTTAAACGATAAGTAGATAATGCTGAAACTTACACAACTTGGAGAAATATTTACTGCTGTTTATGGGATAAGTTTAGAATATAACAAAATGATAGAAGCTAAAAATGGCATTCCTTTTGTATCTAGAACTAGTAAGAATAACGGGGTGGTGGGTTATGTAGAACGTGTAGCAGACATACGACCTAATCCCGCAATGACTATATCATTATCAGCAAGCGGTTCTGTTATGGAAAGTTTTTTACAAGAAGAAGAATACTATAGTGGCAGAGATTTATACTACCTAAAGCCATGCACAAAATTATCAAAAAATCAGATGCTTTATTATTGCATGATATTAAGAGCAAATAAATATAGATACTCTTATGGCAGACAGGCCAACAAGACATTGGATACAATTAAAATTCCCGTGCCAGATAGCATACCTAATTATGTAAATAGAACTCAATTTACACCTCCAAGTAACCAAGCAATATCTAAAAACAAGATGACTTTAGCTGATAGGGAATGGAGGAAGTTTAAATATTCTGACCTTTTTAAGATATCTGGGACTAAAACAACAACTTTAGATGATTTAAATATCTACGGGAAAGGCAAATATCCTTATGTTACAACTCAATCAGTAGAAAATGGAGTTGAAGGATTTTTTAATCATACAACAGAAAATGGTAATGTTATATGCATTGATAGTGCAGTCAAGGGTTATTGTAGTTATCAAATTACAGATTTTACTGCTAGCGATCATGTAGAAAAATTAGAGATAAGCATGCAATCATTGAATCAATATGTTGCTATGTTTTTGGTAACCTTGGCTAACAGAGAACAGTATAGGTACTCTTATGGTAGAAAAAGAAGTCACGAGAGATTAAGAAATGAATATATTAAACTTCCAGTGGATAAAGAGAACAAGCCAGATTGGAAGTTTATGGAAGAATATATCAAATCATTGCCTTATAGTAGTAATTTAGTAGCTATAGGTAAGGAAGATAGAAGGTCTTAGAAGAATAGAGCTACAGAATATTTCATCTCTATATTTAGGATATATTTCATCTGTAGTTGTGGTAAGATATGCTTAATAATGATTTTAAATTCTATCTGATATGAAAAGAACATATAACCCAAGTAATATTAAACGTAAAAGAAAGCACGGTTTCCGTGCTCGGATGCAAACTCGCCAAGGTCGGGCTATACTTAGCCGCAGAAGAGGAAAAGGTAGAGTGCGTTGCACCGTCTAAGAAGTAGCATAGCGACTATATATCTATATAGATGCATAGGTGCTCTAAACATCTATTGCCAGTATATATTAGTTTCGTTAATTCATTAACTTAGCCATTAGCCCTAAAATACTAAAAAATAGACATGAGTTTGACCAGGTTTTCCGCAATCATACCTGTAAGACAGCAGTTACGGGTCTGTTCATAATGAGTTGTGCTAATACTTGTGGCTTCTCGCGTCTTGGTATGGTAATTCCCAAGAAAGCAATCAAACTATCAGTGGGGCGTAGCGCTCTGAAAAAGAGAATACGTGGATATTTTCATAGTTCTATGAATGATTATTCTTTGGATTGTGTGGTTGTCGCCACCAAAGAGATGCACAATTATGATAAAAAAGAGTTTAGTGCTCTGGTGTCTTCGTTAATTACCAAATCCATTGCCAACTTGCAACTTAAGGATGATTCAAGTAATTCAGACAAGCAAGTATTAAAGAATAATTCCTGATACTTTCTATAAACATAATATAAACATAATATAAACATAATATAGACATAAGATTATGAAGTCCATTTTGCTTTCACTTATAAAATTATACTCCATGCTGATAAGTCCTCTCATGGGGGCAAATTGCCGTTTCTACCCTACTTGTTCTGCTTATGCCAGTCAAGCAATTAGTGAATATGGTGCAGCTAAAGGCATGTATTTGACAGTAAAACGTATTCTACGTTGTCATCCTTGGCATGCAGGAGGTTATGACCCCATCCCGACAACTGCAGGAAAACATGAAAGTAATGAAAGTAATGAAAGTAATGAAAGTAATGAAAGTAATGAAAGTAATGAAAGTCGGCAAAATCATCAAGATTCTCAAGATCCTCAATATAATGACTCTTGCCTAGACAAAGTCGATAAATCATCATAATAACTTATGCCAATACTTGATAAACTCCAAAGACCACTCCTGATAGTTGGTATTGCCTTATCTGGCTATTTTCTGTTGTTACAATGGCAGGCCGATTATGGAGTACAAGAATCCTCAGGGGTGCTAGAAGATACCTTAGGCGGTGAAGAAGTCATCCAGTCAGGGGAAGAATCATCTGCTGGCAAATCTAGGTCAAGCAATACAGAACTGATTGAAGCACCAACTGATGAGCTAATTGAATCAGAGAATTTGGTTGATTCTGAAAAGTCCCGTGGTGCCCCCTCAAGAGAGAATTATATTATCATTGAAAATGATAAGTTGAGATTGATCGTCAATAGACGCGGTGGTGATATTGTTGGTGCTGCTTTGAAGGACTATAAAGAACAACTCAGTGGACCTCAACCGCTTTTATTGTTACGCGAAGACAATGAGAGATTATCCATTGCTCAGAGTGGTCTAGTTGGTGCTGATGGTTTTGATGCACAAATTAAAGATCGCCCTCTGTATGATACCTTTGATGGTGCCAATAGCTATAGCATGCGACCAGGACAAGATAGTATGGAAGTCCCTCTGATATTCACCAAAGATGGGGTTGAGGTGGTCAAGACCTTCCGTCTTTTCCGTGATCGTCATGATATTGAAGTGGCATTTGACATAGCCAATGACGGTAATTCGCCATGGAGTGCTAGTATGTTTGTCCAATTTAAGCGGGATAAAGAGAGACCAACTTATGAGAAAGCGGCTTTTGGGACTCGCTCTTTTACTGGTGCTGCCTTTTCTGGCGAAAACGATAGCTATCAAAAGTTGAGTTTCAAAGACATGGCAAAACGCAATTTCAAAGATACCACTAAAGGTGGTTGGAGTGCCATGGTGCAACATTATTTTGTTGCGGCTTGGATTCCACTCAAATCTGGCAGTCAGTATTTTCAAAATGCCCGTGAGACCTCTAGTGGTGATTATATTTTTGGTTTTAGTTCTCCGGTTTTTACTGTGGCACCTCAGTCCACCTATGAAAATGGCGTGCGTCTTTATCTTGGACCCAAGTCGCAAGATCCCTTGGCTGGGCTGGCACCTAATTTAGAGTTGACGATTGACTATGGTTGGTTATGGTATATTTCTCAGCCGCTGTTTAAGTCCCTTGACTTTATCCATAGTTATGTAGGTAATTGGGGTCTGGCTATAATGATAATGACTTTGATAATCAAACTATTATTCTTCCCACTGACCAATTCTAGCTATAAGTCCATGGCACGCATGAAAAAACTTCAACCACAAATGGAACAATTACGTCAGAATTATAAAGATAACCGTCAACTGATGCAGAAGGAGGTGATGGAACTCTATAAACGTGAGAAGGTGAATCCAATGGGTGGCTGTTTGCCAATACTTATTCAGATGCCGATATTCATTTCTTTTTATTGGGCACTAATTGAAAGTGTGGAACTAAGACACGCCCCACTGATTGGGTGGATTCAAGATTTATCAGCACAGGATCCATTTTTTGTTCTGCCACTATTAATGGGCTTGTCAATGTTCGTGCAACAACTTTTTAGCCCGAAACCCGCAGACCCAACTCAAGCAAAAATAGTCAAACTCCTGCCAGTAATATTTACTGTGTTTTTCTTATGGTTCCCTGCCGGGCTGGTTTTATATTGGGTTGTCAATAATGTTCTCTCCATTGCTCAACAATATGTGATTAATCGTCGCTTAGGTACATTAGTAACTCCAAATATTAATCTTGGCTTTTTGAAAATTGGTGGCAATAAAGCTAAGCCCACTGATGTTGATAAGACAAAACCACAAGGCCGGGTGATTGAGACCACTGGGAAATCTAAGAATGATGCTGATAAGAATGATGTGAAGAGTGAAGATAAACAGGCGGATACAACTACGCAAGAGTATAACCTCAAGCCATACAAGCCCAAGAAGCATCGCAAATAATCCTCTATTAAATAATCCCCCGCATTCACTATTTGCATACTAGGGTTTATGTTATCCTATGCCTAGGAAAGATAATCTAAGTAGATCAGCTAACAACAAGAACCCAGATACAATTGTTGCTACTGCCACAGCCGCTGGGAAAGCAGCCATAGGTATAGTTCGGATGTCTGGTCCTGCTAGTTTTAGCATAGCTAGTTCATTGATTCAGCAGAAGTTACCTCGTAAGCGAGCAATCAAGGTGTGTAATTTTTATGCTGTAGATGGAACCCAACTTGACCAAGGCATAACAATATCATTTATCTCACCAAACTCTTTCAGCGGTGAGGATCTGGTGGAATTGCATGTGCATGGCAATCCACTTATATTGGATAATATTGTTGCTGCTTGTTTGGCGAATGGTGCTAGGCATGCCGAAGCCGGCGAGTTTAGCCGTCGTGCTTACCAAAATGGCAAGGTGGATTTAACTCAAGCCGAGTCAATAGCTGATGTAATCAATAGTGATACAGAGATATCTCTGCGAGCAGCAATGAGATCCTTGAGTGGTGACTTCTCCCAAAAGGTGAGCATCCTAAATGATAAGATAATGCAGCTAAGAGTGTATATAGAGGCGGCATTGGATTTCCCCACAGAAGAGATAGATTTATTGCAAGATAAGGAATCTGCTCGCCAGACAGAAGAAATTTTACAGCAATTACGTGATATTCTGGAGCAAGCTCGTCAAGGTCTATTAATACAGGAAGAACTCAACCTAGTAATTCTTGGCAAGCCAAATGCTGGCAAATCTAGCTTAATGAATATCCTATGTCGCAATGATAGAGCCATCGTCAGCGAGGATGCTGGAACTACGCGGGACTTTTTAAGCGAGAAAGTGAATATCCAAGGCATGAGTGCATCACTAACCGATACTGCTGGCATACGCTCACCTAGATCTGCAGTTGAGTCGGAAGGCATAGAACGCAGTTGGCATCAAGCAAAATTGAGCGATATCATTATATGCATCTATGATGCTCTTGAAGATGAGTTGGACTTGGCAGAACTTAGCAAATTAGGTGATGAGTGCCAAGAGTCCCAAGAACTAAAGCACCTAAAGCACCTAAAGCAACTCAAGCAATCTAAACAAGCAAAGCAAACCAATGAGGGCGAAAATATTAAACAACTCAAGAGCCACAAAAGTTCTAAACCAACTGACATACAAAATTTTGCCGAACTCGTCAAACATTTAGCATCTCAAGGTCTGCTCAAAAAAACAATATTCATTGCCAATAAGCTTGACCTTTTAGATTCTGCTAATCGCAAGAAATTACAGAGTAGATTAAGCGGAGCTAATAAGCATCAGCTAAATATATCTTCTGCTACTTCTTTGACAAACAAGTGCCTAGGTTTTTCAGTAAAGAGTGGTGAAGGGATGGAAGAACTTATGGCAGCCATAGTTGCTAAAAGTGGCAAGCAAGGAGTTGCCCCACAATTCACTGCACGCAAGAGACATATTGAGTCCTTGGCTAAAGCGCTGAATGCGGTGGAGCAAGGCCACAAGCAACTACTGGAGCAGGGTGCTGGTGAGTTGTTCGCTGAAGACCTCAAACTGGCAACTATATGCTTGGATGAAATACTCGGGAAGACGACCACCGATGATCTACTAGATCGTATATTCTCTGAGTTTTGTCTTGGTAAATAAAAAGCGTGTAAAATATTACTATGAAAAAATTCTTCGCCATATTCGGAGTAGCATTGGTTGCCATTGTGCTCGTCCTTGTTTTACTCTTCCCAGTACTCACTGTTATACCTTTGATAATTTACTCATTATATTTTCCAGTAACTAAATTTGAGTTGCAGGATAATACTCTAATAATGAAAGGATTAATCAGCGGGAAGACCCCAGACCAAGTATACAAGATATTTGCTGAGCATCCTGACATAGACACCATAGAAATGGCATGGGTGGAGGGTTCCATAGATGATAGAGCCAATCTTGAGATAGCTCTATGGGTTGCTGGCAAAGAACTAACTACAAAAATAGGACGCTATGGTTTAATTGCTTCTGGGGGCACTGACTTCTTCTTAGCTGGACAGGAACGGGTTGTTGTTGATGGAGCACAAATAGGTGTCCACTCTTGGGCAAGCGCATCAGGCACCGCAATAGATTATCCTCGCGGCCATGAATTTCATCAGCCATACATTGACTATTATCAGGGCGTAGGTTTTACCACCGAAGAAGCCGAGAACTTCTACTACTACACCATAGAAGCAGCTCCAGCAGGTGAGATCCACATAATGACTAATGATGAAATTATTGATTACAAACTAACCACCACTGGTATAACCGCAACAAAATTTATTGTCAGTGAACTAGAGGAAGAACGCAAAGAGGATGGACTGCTGCATATGACTGAAGAGCAGGCAGAGAGTGCTGGCATTGAAGTCATAAACAAAAAAGAATATAAAAGACGCCAGAAAGCACGCGACACTATTAAGCTTAAGTAAGAAGCTTCTAAATGTTATATATTTTGTGAAAAATATTATTATGAAAAAGTTCTTCGCCATATTCGGAGTAGCATTGGTTGCCATTGTGCTCGTCCTTGTTTTACTCTTCCCAGTAGTCGCTGTTTTGCCTTTATTGGTTTACGCATCATATTTTTCATTAACTAAATTTGAGTTGCAGGATAATACTCTAATAATGAAAGGAATAATCAGCGGGAAGACCCCAGACCAAGTATACAAGATATTTGCTAAGCATCCTGATATAGATACCATAGAAATGGTACAGGTGGATGGTTCCATAGATGATACAGCCAATCTTGAGATAGCTCTATGGGTTGCTGACAAAGAACTAACTACAAAAATAGGCCGCTATGGTTTAATTGCTTCTGGAGGCACTGACTTCTTCTTAGCTGGACAGGAACGGGTTGTTGTTGACGGAGCACAAATAGGTGTCCACTCTTGGGCAAGCGCATCAGGCACTGCAATAGATTATCCTCGCGGTCATGAATTTCATCAGCCATACATTGACTATTATAAGGGCGTAGGTTTCACCACTAAAGAAGCAGAGAACTTCTACTACTACACTATAGAAGCAGCTCCAGCAGATGACATCCACATAATGACTAATGATGAAATTATTAATTACAAACTAACCACCACTGGTATAACCGCAACAAAATTTATTGTCAGAGAACTAGAGAAAAAACGTAAAAAGGAAGGACTGCCGCATATGACTGAAGAGCAGGCAGAGAGTGCTGGCATTGAAGTCATAAACAAAAAAGAATATAAAAGACGCCAGAAAGCACGCGACACTATTAAGCTTAAGTAAGGGCTTAAGTAAGAACTGGAGTAAAAGCTTAAGTAAGAACTGGAGTAAAAGCTTTGCAGCAGGAATAAGTATATATTTTCATTGCAAAAACAACTTATTTAACTTGCATAACCACAATAATAAATCAACATATTCTATAGGACCTTCCCAACAAATAGCTAAAATCAATACAAATAGCTAAAATCAATAACAAATTCTTTATGATATTTTTAGACAGAATGGATAGAATAATTCCATGGCATGAAATAGTTGAAGCCTTCTCTCCAAATTACTATGAAAAAGGGAAAAAAGGTCGTCAGCCCTATGATTTAGAATCTATTTGAGAATATAGGAGCTAATGAACATGACAGCACTTCTTTACCTGGCTTCGCCAAAGTTAATCCAAATGCAGACCTAGCTATAGAGATTAGAATTACCCTTTTAAATTAATTATTCTGCTTGAATTGAATTGAATTGATGACATAAGAAAGACAACAGATGAAAGCACCCACAAAGAGAGCAAAAAAACAGCATAATATCAAGGAATAAAGATTAATATGGGATGATAATTTATCCTGATTAGGATAAATTATGCTGAAAACAGCAAAAAAGTAAATTAAAAAAAGTGCAATTAATAAATATTAACTATTGGCTAATTGCTGGGAATGTCCTATAATATACATATGAATTGGTATTTTAAAGTTTTAAGGGACTACACTTTGTTTAGTGGTAGAGCCCATCGCCAAGAATATTGGTATTTCGTCTTATTTAGCACGATTGCTTTCGTCATTCTCAATTTAATTGATGATGCGTTATGGGGAGACACTGTGAATTTATTAGTCCGTTTTGATTGGTGCCGCCCCCGTAAAGATAGTTGGGGGATATTGTCTAGCATTTATGTCTTAGCAGTTTTCATACCAACTTTGGCAGTAACTGTAAGACGTTTACATGACACCAATCGTAGTGGCTGGTGGTTATTGTTATATTTTGTCCCAATGATTGGTTGGATTGCGCTATTTATATTCACGGTTATCAATGGTGATGCTGGTAAAAACAGCTTTGGTCCAGACCCTAAAAAGTCACCTCCTCTTGGAAGATTTGGAGTCGCTGGGACAGCACCAAAGAGTTCAAGCAAGTCAAAAGTAACTGCAAAGAGTTCAAGCAAACCAAAAGTAACTGCAAAGAGTTCAAGCAAACCAAAAGCTAAACCCCGCAAGACCCCAGCTAAAAAAGTAAGCTAACCGCAGCTAACCTCCAAATAATACCCACCACTACGAGTGAAAACCTCGTATTATGAAGGAGGGTTATATTTTGGAATAGGTATTAAAACACCCATTTATGTTCTTGAATAAACTTTTCTAGATTGATACACTTAATACCAAAGTGTTCACATATGTTTGGAATACTTGCAGAGCCCTCTTTATACTTTTCAAACGTCACTAAAAAGTAGCATTTTTGTGTTTGGCTTGTGCTATAAGAAAAGGATCAGCATGAGGAAGGTCAGATGTTAGTTTCTTTTTCTCGAGATTATCTTTAAAATTCTTTGTTGCATAAATCTTCTGGATGAAAGCGCCTTCTTCTTCAGTTGGTGGTAAAAATATTTTATTATTATTTTCAATCCACTTCTTGACAAAATCATCTCTGTTATACTCGAGTAAATTTTCTGCCGTGCTGATAACATTATCATCTTGAACTAATTTATTGAAGTTATTCCAGAAAGTGGGAAAACTATCTTCATAGAAATTACTCATCGCAATAAATGCATTGGTATCTAATGCATATATCATGTAGCAGTACTTTTTAGATATCTTTCTTCAAATTTATTAATGTTTGTTATACCTGGTATGTATTCGCTTAGTTCATTTTCACCTATGATGTGATTGTAATAACTTTGAAAAATAAGCTTTAAATAAGATGTGCTATGATAATTCACTTGGGAATAATAAGAGGTAAGAAAAATTTTGGCATCCTTTTCATAGACCTTTTTAAAACTATCTTCATATTCAGCACTTTTCTTTCGGTAAAACTCTGGAGTGATTTTGCCACAATCCAAATATCTCCTTAATACAACATAGCGACTAACATGATAAACATTAGCTATATTACTGATGGTTTCATCATCGGCCTCCAGATTGAGGTATTCTTTTCTGAAATGTTCGTCAGGAACTAAAAACTCTGCAGCAAACCTATTGCATATAACCTCTGCATGCTCATTACTGAGACCTTGTGTGTGATATTGCTTGGTTTTATCTATGCCACCTGTTTTTAGGAGTAGATGAGCCACTTCATGGAAAAGAGTAAAAGTTTGCCTCACATCATTATTACTATTGTTTATGTATATTAAAGGATTATTCTCATCATAGAGACAAAATCCTGAGTAATCATCATTACCGAATGGCTGCTTAAAAACATAAATCCCACATTGCTCTATTTTATTGCGCCATAGCTTAAATGCATCTTGTTGGTTTTTTAGATTAATCTGTTCATGGATTGAAACCTTCAAAAATTTACGCAGGTTGTCTGCCACCTCTCTAATGTTATGAGCTGTTAATTTAATATTGGCCAATGAATATTTATTTTGTATATTGGCTAAACCTTGAAGTTCCTGAATGCTATATTGAAAAAACTGTGCCTTCTTAAGCAATTTAACTATTTTAGCTGGGATGAGTTTCTTTTCGGCATCAGGTAGAGTTCTAAATGATTTTTTGACAGGTTCTACTTTTGGCGGTTCAGGAAAGAAGAATACAGCTATAGAACAGCTAAACTCATTAGAAATGTCCTTTAATTGCTTATAGGTGGGAGAGCTTTCTCCAGATTCCCACTTGGCAATTTTAGGAAACTTTTTTGCTGCGTCCTCTATTGTATAACCAGCATCTTCTCTTGCCCAAGTAAGGACAGAAGGCGTAATAGACATTTTAACTATCGCCATACTACCTATTCTACATTATTTATTGGGTCTATTTCAGGAAGGTTGTATAATAAATATTATGAGGAATGATATTCTATTTGTCTAAGTGATATTTATCTTCTCTTTTTTGGAAAGCTTCCTTACCTCCCTCAAGAACTTCACATACATGCTCTCTCATCCATTTCTTCTGAAGGACAGCATGCGATTTAGATTGATGCTTATTATTTTCTATTGCTCCTGATTTATATTCAAATTTATATCTAACATTTTCTCTAGTAGTTTCTTGGCCTGCCTGATTGGCTACAATGATTTCTTCGGCATCAGTTCCTATTACTAGATTAGGGTTGTGAGTCACAATTATGATTTGCCGCTCTTTCTTTTTGTCTTTGATTATATTAACTAACTCATCATAAATAGATCTATTATCTAAATCATCTTCTGGTTGATCTATAAGAATAGGCCATTCCTCATTATTTAGTTCCAATAATATTTTTAGTAGAGCTATACCCTTTTTACCAGGTGACATAACTTCTAACTTATCGTTTTTGTATGATATTTCAGCAAATAAATTAAAATAGTCTCCAAATAGCTTAACAGTTGCATCTTGAATAGATCTGTTTTTTATGGTGCTGATTTCTTTTTCAATTAGTCCTTCAAATACTTTATTAATATAACCTAAGTGTGATTCCTTTTTAAACTTATAATAATATTCTTCTAGAATATTACGATCTTTTATAACTTTCTTAATATCTTTTTTATTTATAAACTCTTCTATAACATCTTCATTAAATTTATTTTCGGATAAAGTTACTTGATACTTGAGAACTATATCGTCATATTCACTTAAATCTTTATTAAAAATATCTACCATGAATGAGTATGAGTTATAGATCTCTTTATAGATGCTAATAATGCGATCTTTCCTTTGAGGCAAGTGCTTATAGCTGGTTTTTAGCTTACTTTGGTATCTATTTAACTTATCTAGCTTTTCTGTATCTTCTAATATTCTCTTTGTCTTATTATCTAAATCATCTTTTATCTTTTCTTGTTCCTTCATTTCATTTAATATTGGTTGGATCTGTTCCCTTAATCGTTTAAGAACAATATCTTCTTTCTTAAAATTTTCTTCTAATCCTGCAACTATAATTGTATGTTTATTTATTAATTCTTTATTATGTGAAGATAAGTAATGATATAGATCTGTGAATAATTTTTTTGATACAACAGATTCAATACTGTTTATTTTATTTTGATGCTCTTGTTCAATATCTCTTAAAGTTTTTCCCAAATAGTCATTATATTCTTTAATCATTATTAGGTCTTCTTTGAGAATAGATACCTTAGAGCTTTGTTTAGTTCTCTTCTCCGTTAAATTTTGGTATCGTTCAATTTTTTCATTAGATAAACCTGACTGTTTCTTCATATCATTAATATTTTTATTCATCAGATCTATATGTGCTTGAATTGCTTTTTTGTTACCTAATCCTTTTATTGCTTCCTCAAGTTCCTTGATATGATGCTGTGTCTGAAAAAATTTCACTATTTCATCAGATAGCTCTATTTCTAGTGTATTAATCTTTTCTTTATGTTTATTATATTTATCTTTTTTACTTGGGTCTTGCAACATGATATTTGTGGTGAATACATTAATTGCATCTCTGTTTATTGTGTTTTTGTCAGAAAGCTGGCTTAAATAACTTTGAGGTATATATAATATTTTTTTCTTGTTATTGTTATCATTATTATTTTTTGCAATAGTGGATGATATGCTTTTATCAGCCCATTCCACTTCAAAGTTCATGGTTTGCTGGTAAGGTTTATTACCTCCATGACGTTCTTTCGTTAATTCTGGATCTATAGAGTTTGATATATTGTAAAGTAGTAAGGACTTCCCTGTTGATTTACCTCCTATGATAGTAGTTAAGTTGGGATTGATCGGTATGTACTCAGGTATAAATTCCTTCTCGCTCTCATCAATAAAGCGAATTTTTTTAATCACATGATATGGTCTTTTATTATTAGGATTGCTTGGACCTATGGAAACTCTATCTTTAGGTTCATATAAAGTTTGCCTTAACCCTTCAAATGTTGTATCTGCTTTAATCCAGCTAAACTTTTGCCCTAAATTTTCTTCACAATTTTTTATACTATGACAATCAGAAGTATCAAAAACTGGTTTGGCTTTGGCTTTAATGCTTTTGTCTTCATAACGGTCATTTCCCAAGAAATAGTCAGTATTCTTTTCACTTCCCAAAATCATATGACATTTTTCTTCTATGGTATCCGCTAATTGCCTTTTGGTAGACGATTTTGAATCAGATCTTATGCTGCCATAACCAGTTGTTGCTGCTATTAAATATTGATCTGGAGTGAATGCATCGTTCAGTTGAGAAATTAAATCGTCTTGCGATATTAGAATATTATCATACCCTTTGTCTCTTAACGTATCAAGAGTACAGAATTCGGCAGTGGTTTTTCCATTGAGGAGTATAATTTTTACTTTGCTTAAGCATTTAGGTATTTTATCTATGACTTCGGGACTATTATCAAATATGACGTGGAGATTAACGGCTTCACCATCTTTATTTATGTGCTTATCTATTCTAAACTCAATATTAGGGAAGTATACTTTCTTTTTGAGAATTGGATCACCATCTATTTTTTCCATAAATCTGTTGTATCCGTCTATTGTGAAATAGTCAGTTATTCCAAATACCTCTACATCACTAGCTCTTAAAAGTTCTAAGAATGGTATCCATGGTTCAGGGCATTCTCTTGTTTTATATTGATCGCCATGCTCACTTTCAGGGACATGTATTTGTAGGTCCCATTTTCTCCAGATAGAACCTTCATCTAAGTGTTGTATATCTTTGCTCATTTTGTATAGTTAGTTAAATTAAAATATAATATGATATTTTTTACTTCATTCTACATGATTTAATTGAATTGTTGTATAATAAATTGTAATTAATGAACAAAGTAGAAATTCAAAGAGATTACAAAATTATTATTTTTTACTTATTATTGATTATTAATTACAGTGTGTAAACCAGTTTTAAAATGGGTTGGTGGCAAGCGTCAGTTAATTTCTGACATCCAAAAGAACTTGCCGTCTAACTATAATTCTTATTTTGAACCTTTTATCGGCGGGGGTGCCTTATTTTTTCATCTTAAAAAGACGGGATGCCATATTAACGACTTCAATGAAGATTTAGTTAATGTCTATGAAGTTGTCAAGAAGCAACCACATAAGCTAATCGCCTCTCTTAAAGAGCACAAGAATACAGAAGAACATTATTACGAAACTAGAGCACTTGATCGCAACTCTGAGTTTAGTAAGATGTCGGCGGTTGAAAAGGCAAGCCGTTTTATATTTCTAAACAGGACAGGGTTTAATGGCTTATACAGAGTAAATAGGAGCGGTCAGAATAATGTTCCTTTTGGTAAGTATGAAAATCCCCAGATAGTTAATGCAGACAATATATTAGCTTGTAGTAAATTACTTAAGGAAACAATAATTACCAATGGTGATTTTGAAAATATTAAGGGCAGTATAAAGAAAGGTGACTTAGTTTATTTTGATCCTCCATATATCCCTATAAGTAAAACATCCAGTTTTACTTCATATACCTCTGAAGGATTTAGTACCAATGAACAGCAACGACTAAGAATATTTTGTGACTATATTGATAGCATAGGTGCTTATTTCTTGCTTTCTAATTCTTCAGCAGAAGAGGTAAAGGTGCTCTATGATGGATATAGGATTCAAAAGGTTACTGCTAATAGGGCTATAAACTGCAAGTCAAATGGGCGGGGAAAAGTTGGTGAGCTACTGATAATGAATTATGAGCCGAGTCCTGCGGATTTATTAGCTGATGGTGGGTAAGAAAGATGCTTGGGATAAAATATTCAAGCACTACAAATTGCTTGATGAGGTCCGTAAAAATAGCTTTGTAGACATTAGTTCCACAGAGTTAAAATCTGTAAGTGGCGAAGAGGCCCGTATTTTGGCAAAAATGGATTGTCGTGAAGATTTGCCGGCAATAATGATTGATAATGGACTTTCTATCTTGGCTATAGAAAATGGGCTCTATAGAATTGCATCCATAGATCCATTTATTGAAATACAAGAAGATATTACTACAGAAATTATTGACATAGCCCCCCCTAAAGATATTATCTGCATAGATCCATTTGCTATTAATAGCGAATCGGCTGCTTTAGATATATCAGCTGTTTCAGGGATACATGATGAGGTTTTTGGTGCTCCCAGTAAGCTTGTCATTAGAGGTAGACGTTTTGCCACGTTTGAGTTTAATTTGGGTAAGATCAATTATGATGTTAAAGGGGTGCAGATTGAAGTGGATGGCGGATATGAAACTAAAGATACTCTTAACCTAGTGGAAGCAAAGAATAGTTATAGGAGCAACATAGGCATAAGACAGCTCATGTATCCCCAATTATATTGGTCAAAGAAAGTTGAAGGGAAGAAAGAAGTTAAGAGCTTTATATTTTATTTACATAATGATATTTTTCGTTATATTCCATATATTTTTGATGGTAAAAAGGGCTATGCAGATCACTCACAAGAGAAAGCATTTAGGTTTAAAATAACAGAGTCAAAATTTACACTTGATAACATAGAGACAAGTCCATGTTTAGTAAATATGCAGTGTCCTTTCCCGCAGGCAGATAGATTTGATAGGATAGACAATATGCTAAGCTTGGCTTTAACTAGAGGTAGATTAGGAAAGGGAGAGTTAGAAACTTTATTTAATATTCATGCTCGCCAAATTGATTACTATACTAATGTTCTTAAATGGTTGGGACTTTTCAAAGGTGACGATATTTTATCATTAACTTCCAAAGGTAACAAGATAGCAAGTATGCCATTTCATAAACGTATGGAAGAGATGGCAAAAATAGTATTCTCTGACCCTATATTCAATAGAAGATTAAACGGACACTCTATAGAAGATAAACATTACGAAAAATATAGAGTTTTCAGTAATGTTACTATAGGTCGTAGGATGAAAACAGTTGATGCTTGGATTGCTTACTTTACAAGGGTATTAGAAGTATAATGGGAGAGATGAAAGTTAAAGAATTTTTAATACTAAAATATCCCCCTAAGGTTGTTAACGATAGACCTAGTGTTATAGGAGTTGCTGGGGCTATGGAATGGGAGGGCTTTGTAGATGATAGGTATATTCCAAGCTCAGAAGGAATGCACCTGCAAATGTTAGGTAGTTGTACCGTTAACCCACCTCTCCGTATACGCTTTGAGTATATTGATTGGATTAGTATGAGAAGATTATATAGGAGGCTTAGACAGCGGCAGCTTCCAATTCGGCGATGATTATTTTCTTCATTTTCATCATTGCGGGAGTTGTCTTCTCGGGATTCTGTCCCATGAGTTCGCCCATGTTGGCGGGGATGATTTGCCAAGAGATGCCATACTTGTCTTTGACCCAGCCGCATTGCTCGGCTTCAGCTACTGCTGATAATCTGTCCCAGTAATAATCAATCTCGTCTTGATCTTTGCAACTTATCATTAGGGATACTGCTTCATTGAAAGAGAAGTTATGCTCCGCAGCACTATCCATGGCGGCAAACCATTGTCCCTCTAACATGAAGTCGGTGAACATGGTATCGCCTTCCTTGTTGGGGGGCATGCCTGCTGCATAAGGTGCTATGGCACCGCGTTTGGCATTTTTGAATACTGCTAGGTAGAACTCTGATGCTGCTTTGGCTTTGCCACATTTATCGCCGACAAACAACATAGATGGCACCATGAGCGGGCGATCTTCACCCTCAGGGGTGGTGAAAATCAGCTGCCAAGAGAAACCATATTTGTCCCTAATCCAGCCATAACGTTCACTGAAAGGATATTTGTCTAAGGGCATTAGGACTTCACCACCTTGAGCAAGTTGTTCCCAGACCTCGTCTATCTTTTGACGGGCACCTTCTAATTGTGATGGGTCAAAATTCACCATCATGGATATGGAAGGGTTGATGCTAAAGTGAGGTCCAGCACCAATAGCCATCATGCTATAGCCCATGACTTGAAAACCAACCATCTCTACCTTGCCTTTATCCTTAGATGTGTCGCCCATTTCTTGAATGAAATCAACTTTAGAGTTGGGGAATACTTTAGCATAGAACTTGGCGGCGCTAGCTGCTTCCTTCTCAAACCATAGGTGGGGGATAATTCTCTGAGTCATAATTTTATTAGTGTAAGTGTCCTATATAAGATCATAGCTGCATTATAAACGACCATCAATCAATCAATCAATACTAATCAATGGCGGAGAGGGAGGGATTCGAACCCCCGGACCTTTGCAAGTCAACGGTTTTCAAGACCGCCGCATTCGACCACTCTGCCACCTCTCCGGTATCTTGTTTATATTATAGGACACTCTCAACAATTACTTAATAGATTTTTATGCAAAAAGTTAAATTGTTTGACTTTTTATCTATGGCTAATTCCGATAGATAATATGCATTTAGCTTATCTCTAAGCTGAGGGATAGTTGTTCCCAAGCAGAGCTGTCAATTTAGGCAGAGCTGTCAATTTAGGCAGAGCTGTCAATTTAAGCAGAGCTCAATTAGTTTAGTGGATATTTTAGCGGATGTTAATTTGCGTTCTAAAACCAAGCTTCTTACACGCAGAGTTTTCAGGTCCGTAAGGCAAGTTGACTGGATTTGTTAGATCACGTATTGCTATGAGTAAATCGTTGGTAGCATTGGCAGGAATAAGCGATATGATATAATGAGTCTCATTATGGTTAAATGACTGTGTACTGTCCAAGTTCGCAGATGTTGCTTCCAAAGGTGTGGTAACTAAGGGGATATCAATAGGCGTCGGACTACTATGTCCAATCAAACAAGAAGTTGGGGTGGCTTTCAGCGGAGCACTTACTCTACAGCTACTAGCTTCAGTTCTATTAACAAAGTGGAAGCGATGTAGTATTGGAATATTGGTTTCTACCAGAGGATCTGGACAAATACTTATGAATGAATCACCAAGTTTTGCATCAATCATGCCGATATTGTCAAAGCTTGCGCTGAGGTCAGCTTTAGGCCAAGCATTAAAGAAGTGTTCTGTTGCATTAGGTGTTTCTCCCCTACCCCTTGGATTTACATGGATTATAAAAAGAGAGCCATTATTAGAGCCATAGTGGGTAATTTGATTGGTTAGGTTACCTGATTTGATGATTTCTCTAACAATGATGACTTGTTCATCTTGTGTTATTGGCTTGGCTGTTATGATTTCTGTATGGCCATATTCTATATCAGGGTCAACATCACGTGGTCTGACCAATTGGATCATGCCATCACTGGAGTCAGCTACAATCTCGTAGGTAATATTATATTGGCGATTATATACAGAGTTCAAGGTTGCTATTATGTTACTATTACCCTCGCTTGTTGCTAGATTATCGTCAGAACGCG
>JAAOII010000187.1 GCA_015163845.1 Candidatus Portiera sp. | reverse complement strand
CGCAAGGTATATCGTGGGACTAGTGACTTAGAAAAACAAAAGATAAGACAAGGCAACAACCAACTGAACAAGGTTAGGTGTAAGGTTGAACATATATATGGGGTTATTAAAAGCAAGTTTGGTTATAGAAAAGTTAAATATCAAGGTGTGAAAAAGAATGCGCAAAATATAGCAGCCCTATTAGCTTTCGCTAATCTTTACCTGGCTTCGCCAAAGTTAATCCAAATGCAGACCTAGCTATAGAGATTAGAATTATTCTGCTTGAATTGAATTGAATTGATGACATAAGAAAGACAACAGATGAAATCACCCACAAAGAGAGCAAAAAACAGCATAATAGCAAAGAATAAAGATTAATATGGGATGATAATTTATCCTGATTAGGATAAATTATGCTGAAAACAGCAAAAAAGCAAATTAAAAAAAGTGCAATTAACAAATATTAACTATTAACTAATTGCTGGGAATGTTCTATAATAACTAAACATCAATTTATTTAGATTTATTGCAATATTAAACTTTACCAAACTATTATTATGAACTTACTAAAAGCCACTATAAAAGCCAAAGACAAAGACAAAGCCAGCACCGAAGATAAGAATTTAAATCGACAGGGCCTAAAGGGGCTTAGAGGCCTAATTGGATATATCCAACAAGCCCCGACTCAATTAGCCCGCCTCATTGGCTTGCTAATAATTACAACTGCTTTAGCTGCTTGTGGTGGCGGTGGTGGCAGTGACGGCACTCCAAACCCAGATTTAGACGGTGATGGAATTCTCAATGCTGCTGATAATTGTCCACTAGTAGCTAATCCTGGACAAGAGAATGTAGCTGGTATGGATCTCACCAAGGGAGATGCTTGCGATGATGAAGACGCTGATACTGTTTTTGATGCTGCTGATAATTGTCCACTAGTAGCTAACCCCGACCAGAATAATATTGACGGTGATGCTCTCGGGGATGCTTGTGATGATGATATAGATGGTGATACTGTTGTTGATGCTGCTGATAACTGCCCGCTGATTGTAAATCCTGGACAAAGTGATTTAGATGGAGGTGGAGGTGGTGATGTCTGTGATATGGTTAATGATAATGATGCAGATAATTCTGTGGATGCTTTTGATGTAGATGCAGATGGCGATGGCTTGATAGAGATTCACAATGTCGCAACCTTGGATGCAGTGCGCAATAATCTTGCCGGCACTGGTTTAAACCTTACTGGTGCTGAAAGTGATTCTACAGGATGTGGTGCTACTACTGCTGATGTGTGCACAGGATATGAATTAATGGCGGATCTAGACCTAAATGACTTAGACGTCCTAGCTAGTGGTGATTTCCAAGGTAGTAACTGGGAGCCCATAGGGGTTTGTGTTGAGGATAGCTGTGAGGAAACTTTTCAATTCTTTGCTGGAAATTTTAATGGCAATGATCATATTATAAATAACCTAGATATCAATACTGCAGAAGCAAAAATTGGAGTAGGTCTGTTTGGAGCAGTTGCATATAATGTAGAAATAAGCAATGTGCATCTGCGTAATGTTAATATCATGGCTCCT
>JAAOII010000186.1 GCA_015163845.1 Candidatus Portiera sp. | reverse complement strand
GTCAAAAACTCTTTTTCCTTGTTAATGGAAATAGATTTAACTCGCACCTTAATCTTGTCATGTAATTTTATGACGCCAGCATTATGAGCACGCACAACCTCTTCTGGATCAGCAAATACTTTAGTTGACTCTGGAGATTTTTCATCTACACGCGTCAAGTAATATAGACCTAATACTACATCCTGTGATGGCACAATAATTGGTGCCCCATTTGCTGGAGAAAGTATATTATTAGATGACATCATCAAGATCCTTGCCTCTTGCTGTGCCTCATAACTAAGCGGCACATATACGCCCATTTGATCTCCATCAAAGTCGGCATTGTAAGCAGCACATACTAACGGATGTAATTGAATTGCCTTGCCTTCTATGAGCATTGGTTCAAATGCTTGTATACCCAAACGGTGTAAGGTAGGTGCTCGGTTAAGAATCACTGGATGTTGATGAATAACTTCTGCTAGAATATCCCAGATAACTGGCTCTTCATTTTCAACAATTCGTTTAGCTGATTTTATTGTATTGGCATAATCCCTAGCTATTAGCTTATGGAACACAAAGGGCTTGAATAATTCTATTGCCATTTTTTTAGGCAAACCACACTGGTGCATACGTAATTCAGGTCCAGCTACAATAACAGAACGTCCTGAATAGTCAACCCTTTTACCCAATAGATTTTGACGAAAACGTCCTTGTTTACCTTTGATCATATCCACTAATGACTTAAGACGTCTGGTGTTATGATCAGAAACAGAACGAGGACCTCTAGTATTATCAAGCAAACTATCTACCGCCTCTTGAAGCATTCTTTTCTCGTTATGAATGATTACTTCTGGTGCATGCAAGTTAATTAATCTCTGTAGTCGGTTGTTACGATTAATAACTCTTCTATATCCATCATTAAGATCTGAAGTCGCAAATCTACCTCCTTCTAGTGGCACCAAAGGTCTCAACTCTGGTGGCAGAATAGGCAATACTTTGAGTATCATCCAACGAGGGTCATTATCAGTGCGATTAAATGCTTCTAAAAGCTTAATTCTTTTAGATATCTTCTTGATACTGTTTTCCGACTTACTATTCTCAATTTGCTGACGCAACTCAAATAGAGTGGTCTTAATGTCTATAAGCTCTATAAGCTCTAATATGGTCTCAGCGCCAGCTCCTGTCTTGAAACGAAAATCTTCAACTGCTTCGTCTTTATATGCCTCGCTTCTTTCATAACTGAGAAGTTCACCTCTTTTCAGTCCTGAGTTACCTGGTTCTATAACCACATTGGATTGAAAGTAAATTATCTTTTCCATCTCACGCACTGGAATATCCAGGAACAGCCCCAAACGTGACGGCAATGATTTTAAAAACCAAATATGAGCAACCGGACTAGCCAACTCAATATGCCCCATGCGACTACGTCTGACTTTAGATGCCATGACTTCAACGCCACACTTCTCGCACTTCACTCCACGATGCTTGAGTTTTTTATATTTGCCACAGAGACATTCATAATCCTTGACAGGTCCAAATATTTTCGCACAAAACAATCCGTCTGATTCAGGTTTTAAAGTTCTATAATTGATCGTCTCTGGTCGTTTAACTTCTCCAAAAGACCAAGACCTTATGACTTCAGGTGAAGCCAAGCTAATACTAATAGAGTTGAAATCCCTTTTCTTGTTGTGTAAACTATATTGTTTGATACTTTCCATAATTTTTACTTAATAATTTTCTATAGCTATTAGCTTTTATTTGCACTCAATGTTCAAGCACAAAGACCTAATTTCTTTGATTAGAACATTAAACGATTCAGGAACATAGGAATTTACTTCCGAGTTTCCATCTATTATATTTTTATAGACCTGCTTCCTACCTTCCACGTCATCGGACTTGACCGTTAACATTTCTTGTAGTGTATAAGCTGCTCCATAGGCCTCCAGAGCCCATACCTCCATCTCTCCAAATCTTTGTCCGCCCATTTTAGATTTACCACCCAAGGGCTGTTGAGTAACCAAACCATAAGAACCAATAGATCTTGCATGTATCTTGTCTTCCACTAAGTGATTAAGCTTGAGCATATACATATAACCAGAAGTTATATTTTGGTGGAAGGCATCCCCTGTTCGCCCATCATAAAACACCTCTTTTTCTTGATGCGGCACTTTAGCAAGCTTCAATAAACGTTCTATATCTTCTTCAGTAGCTCCATTAAAAACATAGGTTGCCATTGGAACTCCATCTTTTAAAGTTCCACAAAACTTTCTTAACTCTGTTTCGTCCATTGATTCAATATGTTCCCAAGCAGAACCAGTATCCATATCCCCATATATGGATTTAAGTAGTTTGAGCAAACCAGTAAGTTGTTTCTCTTGATCAAGCAATTCTTGAATTTTTTCCCCTAAGCTTTTAGCCGCATAGCCCAAATGGGCTTCCAACAATTGGCCTATATTCATACGTGATGGCAG
>JAAOII010000185.1 GCA_015163845.1 Candidatus Portiera sp. | reverse complement strand
TTTGCCTAATGCAGCTGTCGCAAGTTTAACTGCTATTCCTTTTGTTTTCACTTCAGCTATAACAATAATAACTTCTTTAGATTTTCTGGGTTATGGATTACCGCCAGGAACACCGTCCTTGGGGGAACTTATTTTGCAAGCCAAGACCAATGTATCTGCCTATTGGATAGGTATTGAAGCATTTTTGGTAATAACTACAATGTTAGGGTTGTTGGTATTCATAGGTGAAGGACTGCGTAATTCATTTGATCCC
Organism: Candidatus Portiera sp.; assembly: GCA_015163845.1. Lineage (GTDB taxonomy): Bacteria > Pseudomonadota > Gammaproteobacteria > CBDBNL01 > JAAOII01 > JAAOII01. Next base: position 6,137 of record JAAOII010000185.1, on the reverse strand, counting down.
AATATTAATAATTAAGCGTAAGTTACCAGATGCTTAAAAGTAAAAAAGATTATCTGCTGGAGCTTAATAATATTAGCTTACTACCAGCGAATGCTCCCCCAATTGTAAAGGACATTAGTATGGGGATAGCTAAAGGAGAAGCAGTCGGATTAGTTGGTGAGAGTGGCTCAGGGAAGAGTATGACAGCTGCAGCCATAATGGGGCTATTACCAGAGACCATGCAAATCAAAGGTAAGATCCTATTCAACGGGGATAATTTACTAAATGCCTCCGCTAAGGAGAAACAAAAATTGCGGGGTAAAAAAATGGCGATGATATTCCAAGAGCCCTTAGCATCACTTAATCCATTACATACTGTAGGCAGACAAATAGGTGAAGCAATTAAGGTCCACGCCAATAAACAAGGTGAGGAGAAATTTAGCCAAAAAATAAAAACTCTACTTGGGAAAGTTAACTTGGATCAGGATGTTTCTATCAAATATCCGCATCAGCTTTCTGGTGGTCAAAGGCAAAGAGTCCTGATGGCTATAATGATTGCCCATAAGCCACAACTATTAATTGCTGACGAGCCAACAACTGCCTTGGATGCTTCTCTTAGAGTGCAGATGCTAAAGTTACTATGTTCCCTATGTGCCGAGTCGGGGACTTCTTTGTTATTAATAACTCATGACATCAGCATGGTTGAGAATTTCACAGAAAGGGTCTATGTGATGCATGGTGGGCAGATTATAGAGGAGGGCAAATCAGACAAGTTGCTAAAGAGCCCGCGTCATCCATGGACTAAAAGATTATTGGCAGCACGCAAACTAGGTAAGGCCTCTGTAGCAGGTAAATCCAAGAAGCTATTACAGGTCTCTAAGCTTGCTGTTCATTACCCTATAAGAAAAGGCATTCTCAGACGTCTTCAAGGATATACTCATGCTCTTAAACCACTAAGTTTTGAACTGGCAAAGGGGGAGACCTTAGGTATCCTTGGGGAGAGTGGTAGTGGTAAATCCTCCATGGCGATGGCATTGATGCGATTACTCAAAGATGATGAATGGAACGGAGAAATATACCTTTCATTGCCAGACGTTGCCTCTAAATCTACTAAGCAATATCAGTTGCATGACATTAAGGGCAAGGAACTGCGTTATCTTCGTCCAGTGGTGCAAATGATATTTCAAGATCCTTTTTCCTCACTTAATCCTCGTCTAACTATTAAACAAAGTATAGCGGAGGGGCTGCACCTGATGAATATAGGTCATAAGAAAAAAGGGATGAGTAATCAAACAGAATTACAGAAAGTCAAACAAGTGATGCGTCAAGTCCAACTTGACACTAAATTGATTGACAAGTATCCACAGTTTTTATCTGGTGGTCAAAGACAACGAGCAGCCATAGCAAGAGCATTGATAATGCAACCCCATCTTTTGATATTGGATGAGCCGACTTCGTCATTGGATGCCACTGTGCAATCAGAAATAGTTGATTTACTCAGGACTTTACAAAAAGAACATCAGTTGAGTTACATATTCATAACCCATGATATTGGTCTGGCAGTTGCTTTAAGTCACCAAGCGATTATACTTAAAAATGGTGAAGTGGTGGAGTCGGGAATGGCGAATAATATTTTGATTAAACCAAAATCATCCTATGGCAAACAGCTTCTGCAGGCCTATAATTTGTAATCTAGCTAGTTTGATTAGTAAATTGCTCGTTGGTATCTAAAGGTGACTTGCCTTGGATTTGTAGGGGATTAATTGGGGAGCGACCGGGAAATTGGAGCATTAAAATTTCAACTTCACCCTCCCCACATATAACTCGCAACTGTGATTTCATTGTGTAGATTATTCTACCGACTTGGTTAGTTTTAGATGACTCTTCTCCGCCAATATCTAAGTTAGTTATAGGCAGGGCCTTGAGTAGTTTTATTCTATTCCCTCCTAACCAGCTATAGGCACCTGGGTAGGGATTAAAAGCATTAATAGTCCTAGCTATGCTGAAGGCGTCTTGAGACCAATCTATTTGTGCCTCTTCTTTAGTTATCTTCGCGGCATAGATCGCTTCCTCTTCCTTTTGTTTTTGCTTCTGCCAAGCATCTGGATTATTAAAGTATTCGTTGAGAGCATCTCTGGATAGCTGATTTAATTTAGGTATGATATCTGCAGCTGTGTCGCCCATTGATAAGTTAAACTTTTTCTGCATTATTATGGGACCAGCATCTAATTCTTTGGTTATCTCTATCAAACTTATTCCGACTTCTTTATCGCCGGCTTGGATACTTCTTTCTATGGGAGCTGCGCCACGCCATCTTGGTAAAAGTGAAGTATGGATATTAATACAGTCGTGAGATGGTAACTGCAAAAACTCTGTGGGAAGAATTAATCCATAAGCAACCACTAAGATTAATTGTGGACTGCCATGTGGACTATTACGCGAGAAGTCATCCAAGAAATTCTTATCTATTTTACTTGGTTGGTAAATTGGTATTTGGTGTTCTAGGGCTAATTGTTTAACTGGAGAGGACCTAACCTTTTGTCCCCGCCCAGCAATGCTATCTGGTTTGGTTATAACCCAGAGAGGTCGTCTATTCTTGTCAAGGAGATCTTGAAGTATTACAGTGGCAAACTCTGTGGTACCCAAGAATCCAAATTTCATTGCTTTTTTGTAGTTAAGAGTATCTAAAGATTATCTATTTGTCTATTTATCTATGAAATCCGGGAAATCTGGGAAGTATAGAATATATAAAAGTATATTCGCTGAATTAATTTTGTTGGTGTTTCTCGCGATAGAGAGCTATTAGGTTTCTAAGAGGGGTGTCTATTTTTGCCTTTGACAAGGGTGTAAGTTTATTGATAAAAAGTTTGCCATCCATATGATCTATCTCATGCTGAATGCATATACTTTCTAAACCTTCTGCTTTGAGTTTAATTTTATTGCCTTGACGGTCTTGTGCCTTAACCTTTATACGAGAGGGGCGGGTTATTTCAGCTCTTATGCCAGGTAGAGATAAGCATCCTTCTTCATCACAATGCATTGTATCTTCTAGGACTTTGAATTCTGGATTAACCAATACTAAGGGCTCATTAATGTTTATCACAGTAACCCTTAATAATACGCCAATCTGAACCGCTGCTAGACCTATGCCTTCCGCATCTGCCATGGTATCAAGCATGTCATTGATAAGCATATCTGATTTTTCATCAAAGACCGTCAAAGGTTGTGATACTTGGCTTAATCTCGGATCTGGATAGCAAAGAATGTCGCGAATAGTCATAAGTTAATTATAGGACATTAAATGATAGTTGCCATCTTATCTAGTGAATATAGAATTGCCTGATCTCTTATAGCGGCACGAGATCCTGCGAATATTCTTTTTTCTTCTTTTGCTTTAGCATTTGTTACCCAAGAAAAACATACAGTTCCTACTGGTTTTTCTGCACTGCCACCCTCAGGACCAGCTATTCCAGTTATAGCTAAAGAGCAGTATTGAGTGGTTAGCTCGCCATCTTTATCTTTATCTCCATCTACTTGCCTAAGTGCTGCCTGAGCCATGGCTAAGGCCGTCTGTTCGCTAACAGCTCCATAATCACTTAAGGTGGTAGCAGGAACTCCAAGGATTATTTTGCTAGAATTGTGATAGGTTATATGGCCTCCTGCATACCAAATAGATGAACCAGCTTGGTTGGTGCAGTAATAGCCAAGACCACCTCCGGTGCAGGACTCCACACTTAGCAGGACAAGATTTTTGGCCAGTAGTTTGCTTGATAAACACTTAACTGATTCTATGATTTTTTTGTTCATTTAAATTATCTGGATAAGTTATGTGAGATAGTTAATTTGTTTCGCTGCTATATTAATTAGCTAGATACTTAGATACTTAGCGCTGACTACTGAAGTCAGGCTGAGGTCGGAATCGAACCGGCGTCCACGGCTTTGCAGGCCGCTGCATAACCACTCTGCCACTCAGCCCTATCAAAAATTATTAGACACGACATCACCGGTAATCCAGTAGAAAATTATTATAACCTATGTTTTATTAGAATAGTATTTGAGCGGGAAACGAGATTCGAACTCGCGACCCCAACCTTGGCAAGGTTATACTCTACCACTGAGCTATTCCCGCTTATTTACTAGTTTAATTAATATCATTATACCAGAGCTACATACAAAAACGCCTCTTACCTCATAATAATATAAGGTAAAAGGCGTTTAATTATTGTATCTTGGTTAAGATACAAAGGCGTTCTTACATCATACCGCCCATACCACCCATGCCGCCCATACCACCCATATCAGGGGCAGAAGGAGCAGAAGATTTAGGTTCGTCTATTTCAGTAATCATTACCTCAGTAGTAAGCATGATACCAGATACAGAAGCAGCATGTTGCAAAGCACTTCTAGTAACTTTAGTTGGATCAATAATACCACTTTTCAGCATGTCTACATACTCACCAGTGGCAGCGTTGAAGCCATAGTTATCTGATTTCTGTAGAACCTTGTCACATACGACAGATCCTTCAAACCCAGCATTCTGAGAGATTAATCTGATAGGCATTTCAACTGCTTTCAACAAGAGTTGAATTCCAGCTTCTTGGTCATCATTGGCTCCTTTTAGAGATTTAACCATACCTTTAGCTCTTAGTAGAGCAACGCCGCCACCAGGGACAACGCCTTCTTCTACAGCCGCTCTAGTTGAATGAAGAGCATCCTCTACGCGAGCTTTTTTCTCTTTCATCTCTATCTCAGTAGCTGCACCGACTTTGATTACTGCAACACCGCCTGATAATTTGGCAGCTCTTTCTTGCAGTTTTTCTTTGTCATAATCAGAAGTGGATTGTTCTACTTCACGTTTGATGGTTTCTATGCGTCCTTCAATTTCTTGAGATTTGCCAGCACCGTCAACTATAGTAGTTTCTTCTTTGCCAACATTAACTTTTTTGGCATGTCCAAGAACATCTAGTTTAATGCTTTCCATATCCATACCTAAGTCCTCAGATATTACAGTGGCTGAAGTAAGCACTGCTATATCTTGCAGCATTGCTTTACGTCTATCACCAAATCCGGGAGCTTTAACAGCAGTCACTTTCAAGGTTCCACGCATATTATTCACTACCAAAGTTGCTAAGGCCTCGCCTTCAACATCTTCAGCTATGATCAATAATGGTTTACCTGTTTTGGCAACTTCTTCAAGTATAGGAAGCAATTCACGTATATTAGAAATTTTCTTATCCACTAATAAAAGATGTGGATCTTCCAAACTTGCTGACATACTTTCTTGATTATTAATGAAGTAAGGTGAAAGATAGCCGCGGTCAAACTGCATACCTTCAACAACTTCAAGTTCATTTTCTAGACCATTGCCTTCTTCAACTGTGATGACTCCTTCTTTACCAACTTTATTCATTGCTTCGGCGATAATCTTACCGATACTTGAATCACTATTGGCAGAAATAGTTCCCACATTTTGAATTCCTGTGGTATCAGAACAGGGGGTTGATATGGATTTAAGCTTCTCGGTAATGCTAGCTACTGCTAGGTCTATACCACGCTTGAGGTCCATAGGATTAGCGCCAGCCGCAACTGATTTGAGTCCTTCATTGAAGATTGCTTGAGCTAGTACAGTCGCAGTGGTAGTACCATCTCCGGCAATATCTGATGTTTGAGAGGCAACTTCTTTAACCATTTGTGCTCCCATGTTTTCAAACTTATCTTTGAGTTCAATCTCTTTGGCTACAGAAACCCCGTCTTTAGTTACGGTTGGGGCTCCGAATGATTTGTCTAAAACCACATTGCGTCCTTTGGGACCCAAAGTTGTGGCGACTGCATCAGTCAGTTGGTTTACACCATTGAGCATTTTTTGTCTGGCATCATTGCCAAACTTTATTTGTTTTGCTGTCATAATTTTTTTTACTCCTTAAAAGTATTAGTATTTAGTAATTGCTAAAATAATCAACTAGGCAACTACGCCATAGATATCACTTTCGCTCATTATCAGTAGTTCTTCACCACCAATTTTTACGCTATTGCCGGCATATTGTCCGAAGATAACTTTATCTCCAACTTTGACGTCAATAGATTGAGTAGAACCATTATCAAGTTTTTTGCCGGTTCCAACTGCTATTACCTCTCCTTGTTGAGGTTTTTCTGTGGCA
>JAAOII010000015.1 GCA_015163845.1 Candidatus Portiera sp. | reverse complement strand
TTTGGTTGGGCTTTCTCCGGCTTTGGGGACTTTCTTAGCTGGGGTGGTCTTGGCTAATAGTGAATTTAGGCGCGAGTTGGAAAGTAATATTGAGCCGTTTAAGGGCATATTGCTGGCTCTATTCTTCATCACAATTGGTGCAAGCATTGACTTTAATATCATATATGATAATGCTTTTATACTGGCAGTGTCTACCTTGGGGCTGATATTCATAAAGGGCCTGGTACTTTTCATCATAGCTAATATTTATGGTATCAAGGCCCGCTCAGATCGTTGGTTGTTCACTCTCAGTTTAGCTCAAGCCGGGGAATTCGGGTTTGTCTTACTAGCATTTGCCACACAGAACTCGGTGTTGCCACCAGAACTTGCGAACCTCTTGATAGTCGTTGTGGCTTTGTCTATGCTACTAACTCCTCTGGTTTTCTTGTTTTATGAGAAAGGAGTGCAGCCCTATCTAGAGAGTAGGAAAGCAAGAAAAGGTGAGAATGAAGTGGAATATGATAAGGATGTTATAAAAAAAGGGACTGTTATCATAGCCGGGCATGGTCGTTTTGGGCAAGTCGTTGATAGGATTTTGCTTGCCAATGGCTATAAAACAACTGTTTTGGAATACAGGGCTACTGCCATTGATACCTTAAGAAAATTTGGGGTGGAGACATTCTATGGTGATGCTGCACGCCTTGATTTGTTGCATGCAGCAGGAATTGCTGATGCAAAAATGTTTATTGTGGCGATTGATGATGCAGAGAAAGCAGTAGAGTTGGTTAATCTGGTTCGTAGGCAAAGACCAGATATTCATATAATTGCTCGGGCTTGGGATAGACGACAGGTATTTAAGCTTTACCGAGCAGGTGCCAATGATATAGTGCGTGAAGTATTTGATAGTTCTGTGCGGACTGGACGTTATGCATTAGAGGCATTGGGTATGGATAAAAAGAGTTCACAAAGTCAAGCAGATATTTTCGCCAAAAATGATATGGAAGGCGTGCGTAAATTAGCTCAAGTATGGGACCCAGACATTCCTCTTCTGAAGAATGAGAAATTTGTGGCGATGACTCGTGAACTCAGAGATGATATTGAACAGGCAATGCGAAGTGATAGTGACTTGAAAACCCAAATTACTCGCAAAAAGGCAAGAGTCGCTGGCAAAGAAGCCGCAAAGAAAAACCAGACAACGGCAAGAACAAAGACAAGAACAAAGACAAGAACAAGATGACTTTAGCAATATTTGATTTGGACAACACTATTTTACGGGGAGATAGTGACTCGGCATGGCTAAGTTTCTTGATTCAGCATGACCAAGTGGATAAAGAACGAGTTGAAAGAATGAACCAAAAGTTCTATGAAGATTATGTAGGAGGGCATTTAGATTTTGATGAGTACTCTGAGTTTGCTTATGGCATACTTAACTCCATCCACATAAGCAAGCTAAAAATATTGCGTAAAGAATACTTCAAAGAAAAAGTTATGCCAATGATTTGTCCTAATGCTCGAGATCGCTTTGAGATGCATAGGAAACGCAATCACACACTAATTATTTCAACTGCAACTAATGAGTTTGTCTGCCGACCAGTTGTGGAGTATCTGAAAACTGATTACTTAATTGCAACTAAACTAGAGATTTCAGATGATGGCTATACTGGCAGGCACTATGGCGCACCTAATTTTGGTGAGGGCAAGGTGACTAATATGCATCTTTGGCTTGCAGAAAATCCCGGTCATCAATTAGCCACTGCATATTTCTATAGTGACTCCATTAATGATTTGCCGTTATTAGAGGCGGTTGGTTACCCTAGGCCAGTTAATGTTGATGAGCAACTTAGGGAAGTCAGTAAGAAAAAGGGTTGGCGTATTATAACTTTTAATAAATAATGGCTAGAGGCAGGGGACGTAGCTTTGGTAGGGGCGATGCATATATTAAGCCCAAGGAGATAATACGTAAAATTAAAGAAAAACCTACTAGTGAGAATGCTATTAGTTGGGGTGGGATATTTCAAGATATAACTAGACATAAGATTGAATTAGCTCGGGCAAATATGCTGGCATTATTCTCAATGTTGGCTACAATATCATTACCTTTGTTATTGCCCTTGTTGGTGGATGAGGTGGTGCTCAATGAACCAGGTAGGTTAGTCCCTATATTGCAGAAAGTGTTACCACCCTACTTAGAGAATACTTATGGTTATGTGATATTCATAACTGTTTTTAGTGTGTGCTTGCGGTTCATTGGTTTGGGGCTGGACATAATGCAGACAAGAATATTCTCGATTATATCTAAGGGTATCATTTATGAAATACGTATTAAGGCACTAAATTATTTGCGGCGGGTATCAGTTGGTGAGTTTGAAACACTGGGGGCAGGTAAGATAGCTAATCACTTTACAACTGATATCAACACCATAGATGACTTTATGAGTGCGGCCCTTAGTAAGTTCTTAATAGGTGCTCTATCTTTAATCGGTGTGATATTCGTGATGTTGTGGATAAGTCCATTGCTGACATTATTTTTGGTATTATTTAATCCTCTAGTTGGAATATTATCGCAAAAGTTAGGCAAATACATTAAGGGGCTCAAGCAGAAAGAGAATCAAAGTGTTGAGGTATTTCAGTCCTCATTAACCGAAACTTTTGAAGCAATCCGCCAGATCAAAGTTAGTAATAGAGAAGAACAATTTTTCTCTCAATTGGATGACTTTTCTAAGGACGTTAGACACTCATCTATGAGGTTTAGCTGGTTGAATGATACTGCTGAAAGATTGAGCATGTTTGTGTTTATGTTTGGCTTTGATATATTTCGTGCTTTTGCTATTGCTTTGGTAGCTGTTACGACTTTAACTATAGGTGAAATGTTTGCTATGATTGGATATTTATGGTTCACACTTGGAGCTGTTCAATCAGTATTACAAATACAATATAGTTTCCATAGTGCCAATGGGGCATTGGAGAGAATTAATAACTTATTGTCCATGCCTTATGAGAAGGATTTCAAATGTGAGATAAATCCTTTTGAACGTGGAGAACCAGTATCTCTTAAGGTTGAGAATCTTGGGTTCAGTTACAATGTCAATGACCCAGTTTTGCGTAAGGTCTCATTACATCTTGAGGCGGGTAAGAAGATTGGTATAAAAGGTGAGAGCGGATGTGGCAAATCAACATTGGTTCAGGTCTTAATGGGTTTATATCATAAGACAGAAGGGGACATCTATTATGATGGAGTACCCTTGGAGAAGATTGGCTACAAGATGATTAGAGAGAATGTTGCTACGGTGATGCAACATCCATCACAGCTCAATACGACCTTAAGGAATAACTTGTGTTTAGGTGTTGATTATGAAGAAGATGAATTATGGGATGCACTAAAGGTTGCACAATTGGATGAGACGGTTATGGGCATGCCTAAAAAGTTAGACAGTAATATAGGCAATAGAGGAGTGCGTATGTCTGGTGGACAACTCCAACGTTTAGCTATAGCACGAGCATTACTCACTAAGCCAAACATTTTAATTTTAGATGAGGCGACTTCAGCTCTTGATGAAAAGACCGAAGAGAAGCTACATAAGTCACTCAATAAAAACTTCCCTAAGATAACCTCGTTGATTATAGCTCATAGAAGCAGTGCTCTCAAACAAGCCGACTTGGTATACGAGATGAAGGACGGCAAGTTATTAAAGGTCTAGGCCGATCCCCCTCCGCTATAGAGGTAGAGGTAGAAGTAGAAGTCAAGGGTTTATACTATTATGCCAATTAATATAAGCCAGCCAAACCAGTGATTTTTCTTGAAAGAAGTTAGGCAGTTTTCACGATGTACATAACCCTTGGTGAATAAAAAACACAAAGCAAAAAATACTGCTCCGACCGTTAAGATGACATAAAAGCTTAACCCTGCCTGAGCCAACCATCCTCGTAAACCTAAGAGTATTAGTAATAGCACCTGTAGCGCCACTATAACTCTTCCAGTGTTCTTGCCGAAATAAAGGGCGCCAGAATTAATCCCAATCCTCTTGTCGTCTTGCTCATCATACAAGGCATATTGTAAATCGTAAGATATTATCCATATAATATTGCACAGCCAGAGTAACCAAGGATCCCAATGTCCTAAATCATTGGTAACTGCACTCCAAGCCATGATGGTGCCCCAGCTAAATACCAGCCCTAAAACAAGTTGCGGGACTTTAATAAATCTCTTGGCGAGGGGATAGAGGCATGTTCCAGCAACCCCTACTACACTCAAGACAAGGGTAAGGGGGGGTAATAACATTACTAAGGATAGGGCTACGACCAATAACCCACCAAATAACCACAGCACATCATTCCGAGCAAGCTCACCACTTGCGAGCGGCCGTGTCTTGGTACGTTGAACTTGAGGGTCAATATCAATGTCCCAAAAGTCATTGATTATGCAACCAGCACTACGCATTATTAAAGATCCAATTGTGAAAATAATTAATAAAGTAACTGGTGAATATACCAGTTCATGGAATTGGGGAGTATTGAGGTATGGGATTAACAATGTTATGCTTGAATAAGATTGTTCCCCTGTTGAGTGGTTAAAAGCTGCCGCTAAACCCCACAAGGTAGATGGCAGAATCAAATAGAAACCCGCTAATTGATGCCATCTCATCAAGCGAGCATAAGCCCATAATTTACTAAAGCCGGTTGCGGGAGTAATCGGCAAGTTTTATGTTATTTAGTTTTTAGGACCAGCATTCGGTAGCTTTTGGATTTATTGAACACCTCAGCTGTTATTGTACCGGAGAAATACCTTTTCTCTATTTTCTTTAAGCTTTTGCGGCCTAGAAATTTTAAGGCGGAGTATATGAAAATGCCTCGTGATTTTAGAAATTCATCTAAAATATTTGATGAGGGCAATAATTTATTCATTAAAATATCATTTATTAAATCCATGCTGGGAGCCATATACTTAGAGATATCTTGGTCATTGGCTATATTAAGTTGTGAGCTCTTTGTATAAGCATAGAACTTATCTAAGCGGTGCCCGCCGGAAAAACTCGCTGCACCATCGCTTTGCGGTATAGTAAAGTAATCAGAGATTATAATCTCGCCATTCTCTTTCAACAAATTATTAATATTTTCATATAAAAGTTTGTAGTTAATATATTGAAAGCTTTCACAAAATAGCAGGATATCATATTTGCTTTTAGGTGCTTTGGCATAAAAGTCATCAAGATAGCACTTATACACTTTAGATTCTCTGGCATTTTTGGCGTGGGTTTTATTCTTACTAAGTTTGATTCTATTGACATTATCACAAGTAGCTTCGTAGAGGTGGTCAGAGGGGATTATGCCATCTACCTGATAACCACACTCTAATAATTTGCCCAATATTTTGCCACTGCCACATCCAATGTCTAAAATACGTAAAGGTTTTTGCTTGGTGATTTTAGATTTTTTCTGTATCGCCTCTATCTGTGCTGCTCGTTTATTCAAAAACTTGAGCAGAACTTCAGTATGCTTTTCTTGTGCCTTAAAAAGACCACCTAAAGTAGCTTTCTTTGTAGGGTCCCAATAGCCAAAGTGTAAATAGTTTGAAACACCGAGAACTTGGGCTAATTCTAATCCGAAATCCCTACTATCCATGAGTATATAACATATAAGTATTAAATAAATTTTAATTATCTAGAACAGATACACACCAGTAATTACTCAAATAGCTCTATAAAAAATATTGGATTACCAAGTAGATCAATGAAAATAATAGCGGAAAGTATTATCTATTAATTAATTATAACTGATTATTTAGAATTGTGTAATTTATTGCTTAATACTAGCATTCGGTAGCTTTTTGATTTGCTAAACTCCTTGGCTGTTCTTTGCCCAGAGAAATACTTATAGTTTATTTTCTTTAAGCTTTTGCGGCCTAGGAATTTCAAGACGGAGTATATGAAACGACCTCGTGTTTTTAGGAACTCATCTAGAAGACGCGATGATGGCAATAATTTATCCATTAAGATGTCATGGAGCAAATCGAGATTAGGAGCCATGTATTTGGTGATATCTTTGTCACTGATAATTTTAATTCCTGAATTCTTTGTGTCAGCATAGAATTTATTTAGTAGGTGTCCGCCACCGAAATTAGCTGCCCCTTGACTCTTTTCTTTGGCGAAAAAGTCGGAGATGATAATCTCTCCATTATCGTCTAATAGCTTATCAATATTTTCATATAAAAGTTTGTATTTAATATATTGGAAACTTTCACTGAAGAGTAGAATGTCATATTTGACTTTGGGGGTGTTGGTATAGAAGTCCTCAAGATAGCACTTATAAACTTTGCAGTTCTTGGCATTTTCAGCATGAGTTTTATTCTTACTAAGTTTGATTTCATTGACATTATCACAACTTGCCTCATAGAGACAATCAGAAGGGACCATGCCATCCGCTTGATAGCCCTTTTCCAATAATTCGCTTAATATCTTGCCACTGCCACAACCAATGTCTAAGATGCGTAAAGTTTTTGTCTTAACCGTTTTACTTTTATTCTTTTTACTTCTATTCTTTTTGATTGCGGCTGCCCGCTTATCAAGTAGATTTAGTAGCTCTTTGGTGTGTTTATCTTGTGCCTTGAAAAGCCCACCTATTGTAGGTTTCGTTTTAATATCCCAATAGCCATAGTGCAGGTAATCAATACCACCGAGAGCA
>JAAOII010000184.1 GCA_015163845.1 Candidatus Portiera sp. | reverse complement strand
TTGCCGTCCATGTTATCGTCAGTGCTATTGCCGTCCATGTTATCGTCAGTGCTATTGCCGTCCATGTTATCGTCAGTGCTGTTGCCGTCCATGTTATCGTCAGTGCTATTGCCGTCCATGTTATCGTCAGTGCTATTGCCGTCCATGTTATCGTCAGTGCTATTGCCGTCCATGTTATCGTCAGTAAAGTTACCAGTGTTATTATTATCTGGTGGAGTGGGTTGTGTCCTTTCTTCTCCTTGCAAAAAAGTAGTGAATAGTCCATTACTACAGCCATTCAAAAATGCTAAGGTTATCAGCAAGATTAAACCTAGACCAATTGATTTGATAATTTTGGACAATCTGAGTAGACCAACTGTCTTGTTTGATGATCTTGACAATGCAAGAATATCCGCGTAATTTTTTGATTTTTCCATTTCCCCCTCTTGAAATAACTAGTAATTAATAATTCATTTAATAATGCTGGGTTAGAATGGAGGTAACTCTAAAAGTATCCGATCAGTTGCAGCCCTCTGTGCATCTATGCTAAAGGGCGAGCAATTTAGTGCTGGATATTCATCATCACCGCCCATGTTATCGTCAGTGCTATTGCCATTGCCGCCCATATTATCGTCTGTAAAGTTACCAGAGTTATTATCTGGGTTATTATTATCTGGTGGAGCAGCTTGTGTCCTTTCTCCTTCTCCTTGAAGAAAAGTAGTGAATAGTCCATTACTACAGCCATTCAAAAATGCCAAGGTTATTAATAAGATTAAACCTAGGCCGCCTAATCTGATAAATTTAGCTAGCTTAAGTACGCAGGATGCCTGATCTGGCAACCATAATACCCTAATGATACTTACATAAAGTTTTGATCTCCCCATTTCCCCCCGGAAGTAGTTAAATAAAGTGATTTAATTACTAAAAGTATTATAGCATAATTCTCACTGAATAGGGGCTTGAGAGATGAGATATGTGGTCATTGGTGAATTTTATGTTGGCGTGTTTAATAATTACCTTATTACTTGCTGATTAGAATGAAGTAACAAACACTATGAGTATATAGATTATTGAGAATGTCCTATAATTTAACTATGTCGGTTATATGGAGTCCCGCCTCCACTCATATTAGTGATGCAGAGTTGGCTATGCTACGCCATCCTCATAGTAGTGGTTTAATATTTTTTGCTTATAACTATGAGAACACTTCTCAAATTAAGGAATTAATTGCTAGTGCTTTGGAGGTAAATCCTAATCTCATAATTTCTGTTGATCAGGAAGGTGGACGGGTGCAAAGATTTTCAGAGGGAATGAGTAAGTTGCCTCCTGCCTCAAGCCTAGGTGAACTATATGCAAAGGACAAAAAGAGAGGGTTAAGTGCGGCCTATAGCATAGGTAGGTTATGTGGTAGCGAACTTGCTGAACTAGGCATAAATGTTAACTATGCTCCTATATTAGATGTAAATCATGGGATTAGTCAAGTTATTGGTAACAGGAGTTACTCGGAAAATGTTGATGCAATAGTGGGTCTGGCTATAGCATATATTGATGGTATGCAAACTGCCGGTGTTGTTGCAGTTGGGAAACATTTCCCAGGTCACGGTGGAGTTGCAGATGACTCGCATCATAACCTACCTTATGATGAAAGAGATATTGCGGCAATAACCGCTGACTCAATGTCATTTAAGAGAATATCCTCAATGCCATCGTCAAAACTTAAGTCCATTATGACGAGCCATATTGTATTCCCAGCAGTTGATGATATAGCTGTAACTTTCTCAAATACTTGGCTGAAAACAAAGTTGCGTGAAGAAATTGGCTTCCAAGGAGTTATATTTGGTGACGACTTATCTATGGGAGCTGCTAAGTTCTTATATAATGATTCTGGTGTAGCCGCATCTGCAATGCTCAAGGCCGGTTGTGATTTGGCTTTATTATGCAATGATGTGGATGGGGCCGCACAGGCAATGGATAAATTGGCAGAGCTATCCCATCCTCTAGCCAGCTCAAAGGTTGATTATATGCTGCAAGGGAGTTCGGCAAATAATGTCAATAATACTAAGGACGATAATTGGGATATTGAAGAAGCACGGCATTTGTGTAATTCACTAAATAGTTAAATAAAATATAGAAATGAGTTCTGAAAATAAAATTGATAATAAAATTGACGTTGCTAAAATGGCAAGTAGCAGTAGAAGAGAATATATTGGCGACAATATAACTTTGGATACTACTCCTGCAGAACCATTTGGTCTATTTATAAAATGGTTGGAGGATGCCATGCAACGAGCAGATATTCAAGATGGCAATGCTATGTGTTTATCCACATTGAGTCAGAAGGATTCTCCGCATAGTCGCATGGTATTGCTCAAAGATGTTGAATATGGAGATGATGATAAGGAGCATGGATTTGTTTTTTATACCAACTATGAGGGCAACAAAGCCCAAGAAATAGAAACTAATCCTGCAGTTGCTTTAAACTTTTGGTGGCCTCCTATATATCGTCAAGTGCGTATTGAAGGCAAAGCATATAAACTTGACCGCCTAAAAACCCAAAAATATTTTGCAACTAGAGATAGGGGCAGCCAAATAGGGGCTTGGGCTTCGCCACAAAGTCGTCAAATATCTAGTTATGAAGAATTGACTGCAAGAGTTAAGGAGATTGAAGATAGGTTTGATGGAGAAGAAGTTCCTGTGCCACCACATTGGGGAGGGTATATAGTATGCCCTTCTATGATAGAGTTTTGGCAGGGCTCACCCAGTCGCTTGCACAGTCGCATAATCTATCGTCAGCAAGTAAAGGGTGCTGCTTGGGATAAAATAATGCTTGCTCCCTAATATAATATGG
>JAAOII010000183.1 GCA_015163845.1 Candidatus Portiera sp. | reverse complement strand
TTGCCGTTGCCATTATTGCCGTTGCCGTTGCCATTATTGTTGCCGTTGCCATTATTGCCGTTGCCGTTGCCATTATTGTTGCCGTTGCCATTATTATTGCCATTACCATTGCCGTTGCCATTATTGCCACGAGGATAAGTAATTCTAGTGGCATCCCAATAAGAATACTTAATCCTTCTGTTTGGGTTATTCTTTGGTCCAACTAGACCACCGCTAGGTCCGCGAGCATTGATGCTTAGAACCACTGCATAAGAACGATCTATTTTCACCCCTCCCGACCTACCAACTAAGCCACCAGCATCTTCATCACTAGCCACAATTCTACCGACTCTAGCAACTGACGAACTTATGCTAGAATTTCTGCCATAGCCAATTAAACCGCCCACTTCTTCTCTGTTAGATAAGATCCTACCGGCTACTACTAAAGATGCTGTTATGTTAACATTTTCGCCATTACCAACTAGCCCGCCTATACCTCTGCCCCTGGTAGCCATTCTCTCAACCACGACAGCCGACGAACTGATAGTTGCATCTGTGCCATCTCCGACTAGGCCTCCTATACCTTTGCCTCTGGCAATGATTCTCTTAGCCACAACAGACGACGAACTAATAGTTGCCCCTTTGCCATTACCGACTAGCCCGCCGACATCATTGTTTCCTATAATATTATTAGCCGCAACCGATGATGAAATAATTGTCGCCTCTTCTGCATAGCCAGCTAAGACCCCAACATAGTTACCTATTCCTTTTGAGTTACCAATGGTTATGGAAGCATTGCGAAAGTGGACATTTCTTAATATGGCATCTGGGGTGACAGACCTAAAGAAACCAACTCCTTTTGTCTTCCTTGTGACCTGCATACGCAAGTTGCTAATTGTGTGATTGTTGCCTTCAAATATTGCCGAGAATGTATCACCCACATCACAGCTGTCATCATCTATTTTTTTACGATTATTGAAACCAAAAAAGGTGGTTAGCCGCCCATTACAACTTCCTAACCCCAACCAATTATCTTTAGCTTGATCATCCTCCAAATCATCTAGATCTATGTCTGCTTGTAATTCATATCCATTACAGGAGGTTATATTAATGCCATCGCCACAACCATCTGAGTTCCAATACAAGGCCTGCCCGCTTAAGCTAAATATCATTTGGTATAATGTTGCTGCGTCTCGGACATCTATAAGTCCATCGCCATCATCATCCACGTCGTCTATATCAAGGTAACCGTCTTTGTCAGTGTCAGGCAAATTGCTGGTAGGATTATCTGGTTCCGTGTTGTTGCTTGGGTCTGTCGTTTCAGTGGTAATCCTTTTAGCAGCAGTAAGATTACCTCCATTGGTATCAGTAATATTGACAGAAGTGGTAGTAGTAATATTGACAGAAGTGGTAGTAGTAATATTGACAGCATTGGCATCAGTAATATTGACAGCATTGGTATCAGTAAGATTACCTCCATTGGTATCAGTAAGATTACCTCCATTGGTATCAGTAAGATTACCTCCATTGGTATCAGTAAGATTACCTCCATTGGTATCAACAAGCTTGCCAGTAATGGTATCAGTAAGATTACCCTCATTTGCATCAGTAAGATTACCCTCATTTGCATCAGTAAGATTACCCTCATTTGCATCAGTAAGATTACCCTCATTTGCATCAGTAAGATTACCCTCATTTGCATCACAAGTTTTACTTGCATCTATCAAGCAGTTGTCAGTATTGTTATTGGGTTTGTCTATTTGCCCAGATCTATTGTCACTCTCGCCAAAGAAAGTGCTGTTTAGTACATCACTCCTGCTAGAGTTGCCTCGTTCACATCCAGAAAGTAAAACAGCAACTAAAAATATTATTATCGCTGACCTGATGTATAGTAGGTTAATTAAGCCCTGCTTAATCAACCTACGCTGTGATGTGTCCTTATATTTTTTACTATATAAGTTGCTATACAAATACTTATATGTGGAACCTAGATTCCTTATGTATATTATTAACATTTAACCCTCATTGTTTGTCCAGTATTTATGATCTTATAATCCATGAATGCTATCAGTTTCTATTGTCGGCAAAACTGCCAATATATTTACATTTATTATTAGAACACCAGTCCCGTAGATTAGACCAAAACCTAGACCATAAATCTCTTATGTTAATAGGAGATGAAGATGGTGGATTTTGTGGAGTAAGAACACTATCCATGAACATTCTTTGCTGGGCAGGAGTTATACCTTGCAGACAATTAATCGTTGGATATTCTT
>JAAOII010000182.1 GCA_015163845.1 Candidatus Portiera sp. | reverse complement strand
CATTTAGGTAATAGCACAGAATATCCATTGCTTAATTGTTTACAGCAATTCTCTCCACAAGAACAAAGGACTGCTATAGATGATACTTTGTCTATAATATTCGAATAAAAGATTATACGACAGATATTAATAATGAATAACTGTTTATGAACATACAACTACATACAACCACATACAATTAGGCATCTATAATTAAATAATAAAAAAACAAGGAGGATTATTATTAAAAGATCACAACTTGGTCTAAAAGACCACAGGATATTAGGAGCATTGTATCTTAAGAATATCATTTTTATATTTCTGGTGGCTAGCTTACTTGCTGCCTGTGGCAACAGCAGTGACAACAGCAGTGGTGGCGGAGGAGGGAGCTCAATCAGCCAAAGAGCTGCTCCTGTGAACTCATCAGATACCTGCCAGTCAATGGATGAATCAAATGTTGATGTTAATAATCCATCCGACTTGCCTATGTGCCAAACTAATGTAAATGTCACTAATGTAAATGTCACTAATGCAAAAATCACATCAGATTATCAGGGAGAATTAATAGTTAATCTAACCTTTGCGGCTGGTCTATTAGATTATGAACCAACATCAAGAATTGGCTTCGCAGTTTTATCCTATAGCGGCCTAGTAGATCTCACGAGGTTTTCTTTCCCACTGGATGAGGAAACACTGAGAAGGACAAATTATTTCAGTACTAACCTAGGCAACTTCACCTCTGGAAAATATGTCATGGAGGCAACTATATTTCATGCCGATGGACGCCCCATGCTACGTCGCACTTATTTCTTTGATATTGTTCCACCACCCATAGAAGTTGATGATTTCAATACTGCTAATTCTGGCAATAGCATTGATACAAATAATAAGATTAATCCGCTCAAACATGATATTACTTTACCCTTCAACTTGGACTATGCTTTATTCCCGTTGAACTTAGGTCCAGATGAAAATGATAAAACGACTCCCGACACTAACCTGCCCACCAACCAAACAGGCCCCGACACTAGCGGGCCAGTCAACCAAACAGACCCAGACACTAGTGAGTCGGTCAATCAAACAGATCCCGACACTAGCGGGCCAGTCAACCAAACAGACCCAGACACTAGTGAGCCAGCCAATCAAACAGATCCCGACACTAGCCAGCCCACCAACCAAACAACTCCCGACACTAACCTGCCCACCAACCAAACAGGCCCCGACACTAGCGGGCCAGTCAATCAAACAGATCCTGACACTAGTGAGTCGGTCAATCAAACAGATCCTGACACTAGTGAGCCAGCCAATCAAACAGGCCCCGACACTAGCGGGCCAGTCAACCAAACAGGTCCTGACACTAGCGAGTCGGTCAATCAAACAACTCCCGACACTAACCTGCCCACCAACCAAACAGGTCCTGACACTAGTGAGTCGGTCAATCAAACAGGTCCTGACACTAGCCAGCCCACCAACCAAACAGATATTAAAGTAAGTTTGAATTTATTAGATACTGATGGAGATGGCAAACTGGAGATTTTCCACCCAGCACAATTAGCCGCATTGTCTTATCAGCAGTTGAATATATCCCGCCAAATGTATTCTTCCTACGAGTTAACTTCTGACCTTGATTTATCTAGTTATGACAACTGGCATCCCATAGGCAACGAAACCATCAAGTTTAGAGGAGAGTTTGATGGCAATGGCTATATGATATCTGGGCTCAATACTTCTGGCTATAAGCATGCTGGTTTATTTGGTTTTTCTTGGGATGCTATGTTTGATAATATTCGTCTTCAAGTTGGCACTGTCCAAGGGACACATCATGCTGGTGCTTTGATAGGCAGGGCTCGCTTTAGCCAAATATCTAATACCGAAGTTATCTTAGGAGATAAAAACATTCAAACAAACGGAACATACGTCGGAAGAGTTGGGGGATTAATTGGTTATCTTAATGAAAGCCAATTATATAACAGTAGTGTAACTGGTGCCGGGACCATAAGTGCAAATTACAATAGTCATAAAAAAGGAGGGCTTGAAGTTGGTGGCCTAGTTGGTAAATCTGATGGTTCGCGGCTTATTAATAATTCTATTGAGGGGAATTTTAACATAACCGCTAATGTTTATATGGGAGATGCAGATATTCGTCTTGCTGCGTTTGTTGGTGAAAGTAGCAGAACATTTATATCTGATGCAAATATTGATATAAGCGGATCTATTTCATCATACTCTAACAAAAGTCATCCCGGTGATAATTATGTAGGCCTGCTCATAGGTTATAGTTTTATGTCTCATGTAACAAATGCAAATATTTCTTGGCATTCCTCATCAGATGCTCTTAGCATAATTAATACTAAAAAGTTGAGAGGGGCAATTCTTATAGGTAGGATGCGTCATGGATCTATATCAGATATCAATGCTTATATACAGGGAGATATTAACATCAAGAGTGAGGTATATAGAAAGAATAATTTCAATTTCGTCAGTGACGCTGATAACTTAAACATTCTCCACAACATTAATATTAAGCTTGAAGGTAATTTAAACTTAGATGTTCCATACATATATCTATCATCATTTAATTATAAGTTTTATAGTTCCCAATACGGGGTGGCTAATATTAGTGTAAATATTAATGGAGATATTTCTATGGGCAACCCTGATTATTTACGTCAAAATGAATATAGAGGTAACAATAACAAAATATCTTTTGCTGGGTTATGTGCATATTACTGCTTTGGGTCAATGACAAATATTTCTCTGATAATCAATGGCAACATGGATTTATATGCCAACAATGCAGAAGTTTATTGGGGGAATATGTTTGTCTATGCTGTTTATGATGATGATTATTATGATGATGATATATATCAATATCATGCTGATAAATCTTCTGTGTTTATCAACGGTTCCATCAATATGCATCTGCATGAGTCGGATCTATACTTTGAAGGTCTTGGTTTAGATTATCACGGATTTAATAACTTATCAATCAATAATTCTTATGTTCACATAACTGGCGACACTAACATTAATGCTTCTTTTAGCGAAAATGCACTGAGTGGATCAGACACATCTCATGAGGACCGTATACATATTGACATGCTAAATAACAAGCTTCCTAAACTCATTCCAGTTCACATTTCTAATAGCTATGTTGCTATGGACCAGCCCTTGGCAATCTATATCAATGATGAGTTAAGCCCCCAATACTTTAATACTTCCATAGAAAGTATTTATAACAATACTATAGATAGCTTCTACCATAGCATGCGTGCACTTGGCAGCAACTCTTCCAAGGCGAATGCTGGAGACACGAATGGACCGACTAATCAAATTACTGACACCACCTATCGCGATTATGTCCAGCTACGTTGTCCCACTAACTCTATCAATGAACTTGCTCAAAGTTGTGGCGGGCTTCCATCTGATAAATCCACCTACACCAACTGGGATCAAAGCATCTGGGACTTTGGTGATAATGCCACACTACCCATATTAAGAAACAGATACTAAGCCCACCATTAGAGGACAGGTTAATCCTCTTTATTAGGGCAGACACATTAGGCACTCGTTATATAAGAGGATTAGATACAAGTGTAGTAGAATACCCGCATGGACTTTAACATTGCAGTACATTTAGCAGTCACATCTTTGGCTATTCCCCTCGGGGCATGGGTGCTGTGGCGTCCAAAAGGCGACCGATTACATAAACTTGCTGGACGCACTTGGTCTGGGCTAATACTTTTATCCTGCATCTCGTCTCTTGGAATTCGTGGCGATAATGGCGAGTTCTCCTACATCCACTTAATCACTTTATTTACCTTCTTGTCTATAGTTGTGGCATTGATTTCCATCAAACTTAGAGCTAATATCATGCAGAGGACTCCAGCTAACTCTCCATCAAAAATATTAGGAATTCCAGTTACTCCCCAATTATTATTAATCCGCCATCAGAGAGCTATGAAAGGTACTTATATAGGTCTAATCATAGCTGGGCTATTGGCTGTGTTATTACCAGGGAGGTACCTACATAATATGTTGTTTACATTCATCAACATACAATAACCTATAGCAACTAACTACATATAGTTTAGAATATCACCTCGCCACTTAATCAAAACAAATTCAACCAAATTGAAAAGACGTAATTTCTTATATATCTTGTTCGTTGGCTTGGCTGGCATCATTGGAGCTGCCATAGGGCTACGTATTCCTAAGGCATCTAATAGCACATCTAATAACAATGCACAAGAAGCGAATATTGAGACCTCCACCAATAAAAGTAACGTATATAAGT
This sequence comes from Candidatus Portiera sp., assembly GCA_015163845.1. Classification (GTDB taxonomy): domain Bacteria; phylum Pseudomonadota; class Gammaproteobacteria; order CBDBNL01; family JAAOII01; genus JAAOII01. The sequence goes on along the minus strand of JAAOII010000182.1, from coordinate 4,074 downwards.
GGAAGATGGTCACCTCATGGCCACCCAATGCTCCAGGCACAGGAGCAGTCGCCGCCCGCTTAGCAAAACGCATAAACGAACTATCAAATAACCGCATCCAGATTCAACTATATGCGGCGGGAGAATTGGTAGGTGGCTTAGAAGTATTTGATGCCGTATCACGTGGCACTGCAGAGTTGGGGCATACCGCCTCTTTTTTCTGGCAGGGCAAGACGCCACTAACAGCTTTCTTTACTGCGGTACCTTTTGGTCTCAACCCCAATCAACACCATAGCTGGCTCTATCAAGGAGGAGGACAAACATTATGGGATGAATTATATAGCCCCTTTACTCTTAAGCCCTTTGCGGCCGGCAACACTGGACCAAGCATGGGCGGATGGTTCAAAAAACCTTTGGATTTCAATTCGGCACAACCCTTCAAGGGCTTGAAGATTCGCATGCCGGGTCTGGGTGGCAAAGTCATTCAACGTTTCGGCGCCTTACCTGTTTCTATTCCACCAACTGAAATATTTACCGCCTTACAGAGTGGTGTCATTGATGCGGCTGAGTTACTGGCTCCATGGAATGACCGTGCTTTCGGCTTACACAAGCTAGCCAAATATTGTTATTACCCTGGCTTCCACGAACCGAATGGTTCTGCTGAATGTTTGGTAAACCTTGAGGTCTATCAATCACTGCCTGCGGACTTACGTCTAATAATAGACGAGTCCTGTCGTGCTGAATGTTTGCTTGGCTTATCTGAGAGTAATTGGCATAATGCCATAGCAATGCAACAATTACGTCAAGAAGGTGTCAAGTTTATTCCCTACCCACAGAAGTTGTTGAATGCCATGCAGCAAGTTGCCACAGAGGTTATCAGAGATACTGCGACCAACCCAACGATTAACATCAATGATACTACCCAAATAGGCAACCGCATTTATGCATCTTATAGTGAGGCCTTGAGATTAACCAATGAATGGGAGGAACTCCAACTAAGATCCCAATTTGGATCCCAATTTGGATCCCAGTCAAGAACTCAGCTAAAGTAGGAGTTCAGGCGAAGATATTAAAAGATATCATAAGATATCAGAGCTTTATCAAGTAAAGGAATAGACCAGCTGCCAACCACAGCATTATAGCTGCAATTATCACATCCAATATTCTCCACATCTGTGGTTTCTTAAATAAAGGTTCCAATAATCTGGCTCCATAACCCAGCACGAAAAACCACGTCACAGATGCCAGACAACCGCCCGCCATAAAATACATCTTGTCTTGCCATTCTAATTTAGAAGCTATTCCGCCAAAGATCACCACAGTGTCCAAATAAACATGGGGGTTAAGATAGGTCAGTGCCAAAGTAGTAGTTATCAAACTCACCAATGAGGTTTTGCCTGAAGGACTGAGTTTACTTGACGTCTCATCAAGATCAATATTCATAGACCCAGATGCTTGCCAAGCCCGACCTGCCGCCATCAGCCCATAGCTAGCCAAGAAAATAGCCCCAGCAAGAGCCAAGCCCTGCAATATATAAGTATTATCACTAACAAGAAGGCCCACGCCCAATACCCCGAGAACTATCAATAGAATATCAGACAAAGCACATATAGCAACGACGATAAAGATACGATCACGGAGCAAGCCCCGCCGTAGCACATAGGCATTCTGTGCCCCAATGGCAATGATCAGTCCTCCTCCTACGAGAAATCCTTCAAGAAAATGTTGTAGCATACAAATAAGTCATTTGCTTATATTTTAACCAATTCCACTAGGCAAGAATGGAGGTGACGTTGCATTTACTAGGGAATTTAAAACCTATTCATTAACCTCCGTCCTATGAGTAATTAGCAATAGTAGATATATTGAATAAGATCAGTTTTTGAGGGAGTTGATAGATGCGAATTGCAAGTGATAATAACTAACTTGTAAGAGATGCAATTTATTCTAAGCTTAACTTAGGTTTCGTGGTTTCCGTAGATTTCATAGTGTCAGTACTATCCTTCAATTTTTTTCTTGGCGGCTTCTCTTGCAGCTAATTTTTCTTTGTGCATCTTCAATAATGTTTTTACCCATGGGGGAGTAGGGGGGATAGGGGCAAATTTAACACCTTGTGCCTTCCATTTTTTTCTCAATGCCTCTCTATTCTTCCAATACTTTTCAGGGTCATTGTGAAGTTCTTCTTCCATCTTCGCCTGCCACCGTCGAGATTCTATCATCACTTCAGAGCTTTCAATGGCATCTATCAATCTCTGCTTTTCCTTTTTGTCCATATTATCCCAATCGTCAGTATTGAGCAATCTATATTTAGGTTTCGTGGTTTCCGTAGATTCCATAGTGTCAGTACTATCCTTCAATTTTTTTCTTGGCGACTTCTCTTGCAGCTAATTTTTCTTTGTGCATCTTCAATAATGTTTTTACCCACGGAGGAGTAGGAGGGATAGGGGCAAATTTAACTCCTTGTGCCTTCCATTTTTTTCTCAATGCCTCTCTATTCTTCCAATACTTTTCAGGATCATTGTGAAGTTCTTCATCCTTCTTCGCCCGCCACCGCCGAGATTCTATCATCACTTCAGAACTTTCAATGGCATCTATCAATCTCTGTTTTTCCTTTTTGTCCATATTATCCCAATCGTCAGTATTGAGCAATCTATATTTAGGTTTCGTGGTTTCCATAGTGCCAATATTATACAACATTCCTTTATCTTGGATCTGGTGTTCCCTCAATTCATGCTTAATAAGTGCCAGATGATAATTTGAACACTGTTTTGCTGTACATAATCTAGGCACCTCATAGCCCTGTTGCAGAATTATTCTTACCATGTCTTGCATGTTCAGCTTGTTAGCTAGATCTTTCATATTCCAAGTTATAAGATAGTCCATCCCATAAAATACTGCACTTGCTAAAATCATAGCATCATTGCCTGCTTTGGTTCTAAACACTCCTTCATCCATAAACAAGCCAGCAAGATTTTTAATTTCTTGAACATCTTCTAATATATCCATATCCTGTGTTAGTTTTATGCAGCTTTTGGCTCTTTCTGCATTACCGTCAGAAATTTCATCATAAGCGGTCTCGGAAATTACTAACCTTAAGCCCTGCGTAGATTGCACTAACTCCTGCAAATCTTTCAATAGTTCTGTGGATGATCTTTTCAGCATTTCCATATCATCAGTATCAGATTCTCTGGGAGTTGCTTCAGCATATCCTATGATATTGGCATCAAATGCTATGGATATTTTATTCATACTTAATACTTTATATGGGGGCATATTTCAAAAAATCAAGGGTTTAAGCATCAAACTTGCATTTAATAAAAATAATACGCGGGTGAACGTATAATGAGTAAACTTCGCCTAGATTCTATCATCACCCCTAAATAGCAATCAAATTAAAAAGCAAAAAAATTCCAATAGGTTATGGACCTATAGAATATGATATTGGAGGATAAAAATGTGTTAAAATTGTTAGTATGAATAATGCATCAGGAAAGACCATTAAGTGTTTCATTACCAGTTTACGGGAAGAGATATATAGTGGTGATATAAAAGAACTAGTCGCCACCGGAGTTGGCGGTGAGCTAGGCATCTTGCCTGGTCATGCTCCACTCCTTACTGAGTTATCACCAGGACCTATCCAACTACGGAAATTGGATGGTGAAGAGATATTTTATATCAAAGGTGGTTTTCTCGAAGTCCAACCTGATTCTGTGCATATCTTGGCAGATGATGCCTTGAGAGAAGAGGGCTTGAGTGCAGAGGCGGCTGAGAAGGCACGTCAAGAAGCAGAAGAAGAATTAGCCGAGAAAGATAAGACAGCATCATTGGAATATGCAATGACTCGTGCCAAGATGTTAGAAGCAGTTGGTCAACTAAAAACTTTACGCCGCATTAAAGAAAAATACGGTAAATAGATAACTAATAAAGCAGCAACTAAACAAAAGTGGGGGGATCAAACAATAGTAGAAGAATAGCAGTTAAACTGCAATCTCCCATCATCCCCTATTCAAGTTAACTACTAAAATAACAAGTCAATAACTAGATAGCTATCTAGTTATTTGTCCGCTTCATATTCAGTATCTTGATCTTCAATAT